>JACRAO010000157.1 GCA_016213345.1 Bdellovibrio sp.
ATACTTTTTCAGATTCTCTAGCAGATTTACTTTCTAGCTTGGTAAAGATATTCATTTTTACTTCTGATTCTAGTCTTTTATGATCCTTTTTTTCTTTATTTCTTATAAACCCCTGTAACATGCTAGAGTTTCTTTTTTACGCTGTGTCACAATATGTTAATGATGAAACAAATTATTAAGCAGATCTGTTTATTCAAAGAAAGTCTGAAACATGTTTAATTCACTCCAGTAGAAGGTTTTCAATATGTTTGTGATCTAGAGATTAAGACGATGTGAGTCCGTTTTTCCTTACTTTTACAAGTTTTAGATTTCTAAGAGTTCTTAGATGATGACTTACGGTTGGTTGGCTCATTTCTAAAAGTTCAGCAATTTCGCCTACACATAGCTCGCCTTGAGTAAGTGCCCAAATTATTTGAACTCGAGACGCATCTCCTAAAGCTAAAAAAGTTTCTGCCAAGAGGAAAAACATTTTTTTAGGCTGCATTTGGCGTATAATTTTTTTTCGAGCACGTTGGTGCAGTTTTCCTATTATATCAATGTCGTGATTTGGGTCGTGATTTGGCAATGCAATTAGCGAATTAGATAACATAATGCATTTATGTATATAAATATATTAATGTTTTGTCAAGTTTAAAACTGATAACTTTACAGTTATAGTTACTGTAACCGTAACTGTCACTGTCACTGTTACAGCTACAGCTAATCATATTATTTCCTTGTTGACATCACCAATATATATTAATATATAAACATGTGTTTATGTGTAAAAAGCCAAAAACATTAGGAGAACTTAATAAAGGAGAAACTGGTATAATTGTGAAAGTCAAAGAAAACTATAAAATTTCAAATCGTTTGCTTGAAATGGGTTTTTTAGAAGGTACTAGGGTTGAGGTTATCCATGAGGCGCCCATTACTAAAGATCCTATAGCTATCCGGGTGCGTGGAGCTATTATTGCCCTTCGGAGAAGCGAAGCACAGCTAATTGAGATCGAAAATGAGTAGAGTAAAAGTAGCACTATGTGGTCCACCTAATAGTGGAAAAACTGCGCTCTTTAATGCCTTAACTGGAGGCAGACAAAAGGTTGCGAATTATCCAGGAGTGACTGTTGAGAGAAAAGAAGGCGTACTTACAACTCCTGGGGGCAAAAATGTCAACTTATTGGATCTACCAGGTGCTTATAGTTTGAATCCAAAAACATTGGACGAAAAAATAACACACGATGTGCTTTTTGGCAGTCTTGGAGGCGAAACTCCTCCTGACCTTGTAATAATTGTAGCTGATGCTACAAATTTGGAAAGAAATTTGAGCTTTGTTTTAGAAGTTAAAGCCTTAAACATTCCCGCAATTTTGGCTTTAAATATGATGGATTTAGCTACGCATAGAGGGATGAGATTAGATCTAAAGCTTTTAGAAAAAGAACTAGAAATCCCTGTTATTCCGACAGTAGCTATTAAAAAAGAAGGAACTCATGAGTTGTTCTTGGCCATAGAGCATTTTATTGACACTCGTAGCACACAGGTTTTACCCAAGCCTGCTAACTCTAAACTCTCATATGTAAGAGATAGATTTCAAGAAGTAGATCGGATTTTATCAAAAGTTATTGTTACAAAAGCTAGGCCCACGCTTTGGACTGACAAGATAGATAAATTTATTCTGCATCCCCTGTGGGGTTCTCTTACTTTATTTCTTGTTTTAGGATTGATGTTTCAGGCTATTTTCAATTGGGCTGCGTTACCACAGGATTGGATCAAAGCTGGAGTCCAGTTTGTGAAGGATATAATTACACATAATATAGCGGCAGGTCCTTTGTGTAATTTAGTTGTTGATGGTGTGTTAACAGGTGTAGGTGCAGTAATTGTTTTTTTGCCTCAAATACTTTTATTATTTTTGTTTATTTTGTTTTTAGAAGATTCGGGTTACATGTCAAGAGCTGCTTTTCTTATGGATCGCACTATGGAAAAAGTTGGACTACATGGCAGAGCCTTTATTCCGCTACTATCATCGTTTGCTTGTGCCATTCCTGGTATTATGGCTACAAGAACTATTGAGCACCGAAGAGATAGGTTGACAACTATTCTGATCGCTCCACTCATGACGTGTTCGGCAAGGCTCCCTATTTACTCACTCCTGATAGCAGCGTTTATTCCAAACACGGTGATTTTCGGTCCTATAAAACTTCAAGGTTTGGTAATGTTTGGTCTGTACTTGGCCGGTATCTTTGCGGCTCTCTTGGTGGCATATATTTTAAGAGGAGTGGTTTTTCGTGGTGATTGTTTGCCTTTATTGATTGAGTTGCCTACTTATAAATGGCCAAGTTTGAAAAACCTAGGGATTGGTCTTTTAGAGAGAGCTAAAATATTTATAAGGCGTGCCGGGACCATAATTTTAGCTTTGTCTATTGTGCTTTGGTTTTTGGCCTCTTATCCTAAACCACCAGTGGGTGCCACAGAACCTGCGATTCATTATAGTTATGCAGGAAAAGTTGGGTATGCGATTGAACCAGTTTTAAAGCCTATTGGATTTAATTGGAAGATCGGAGTTGCTCTGATTCCTGGCTTTGCCGCAAGAGAGGTTATGGTAAGTGCTTTAGCTACAGTTTATGCGGTGGAGGCAAAGGGAGAAGAAGTTGAGACTAAACTTGGTGATATTTTAGCAAAAGATTGGACGCTGCCAACGGCTCTGAGTTTACTTGTTTGGTATATTTTTGCCTGTCAGTGTCTTGCAACTTTAGCGGTAGCTCGTAGGGAAACAAACTCTTGGCTTTGGCCAGTGTTTATGCTGACTTATATGACAGTCTTGGCTTACGCAGGATCTTTTTTGACATATCATACTACTTTAAAAATGGGGTTATAATGCAGGAATGGGTTGCGTATTTAGTAGTTGGTATTGCTAGTTTATTTTTATTGAAATGGTTCTTTTTTTTTGCAATTGCGCCTGGCCTTTCTAGATGGTTTCTGAAGAAAGGTAAAGTTGAATTAGCTATGAAACTTCGCCAAAATCGTTCTGGTTGTGAGAATTGCGGGCATAAGTAATTTTTTTGTCACAAATTTCTTAAAGAAATCGTACTATTAATTAAAGAGGAAAATATGATAAGAAAGTATTTACCACAACATGACCGGCTGCGACAAAAACTAGCTTACATGGGCATTTCTGCTATAATTACTTTGGCTTTTTCGGCTCAATTATTAGCAGAACAAAAGAATGAAGTTTTTTTAACTTTAGCTCAATCACTTAAGCGCGGATTTGAGGTCAACCCGGCCCTGCAAGCCTTGAATGAAAAAGTAGAGTCTGAAAAAACACTCATCCGCTCCCAATACTGGCTCGACAACCCTCGTTTTGGCTTGATGAGAGAAAATATGGGCCCAACGAACACATTAATGATTAGCCAGGACATTCGTTTTCCAATGAAATATTTTTACTCAGGCAGCCTGCAAAGTACAAAAGCACAAGAAAAAGAATTTGAATATAAAGAAAAAAAACTAGCTCTTAGGAAAGAAATTATTACTACTTATTATAACCTAAGCGTTGCAAAGAAGATTTTAGACCTGCTTCGTGCACAAAAAGAGACATTGAGAGAAATTGCAAGAATCGCAGAAAGTCGTTACGGAGCTGGTTTGACTCCACAGCAAGATGAAATGAAAGCTCATTCTGAACAATCACAAATTGAAAGCGAATTGCTTATGGCTGAACAAGAAGTTGACACTGAAGAGTTTCGCCTAAGCCCTATTTTAGCACTCGAAAACTTGTCAATATTAAAAATTACTACTGAAGAATTATCAACTCCAAAATTGCCAAAATTTAAAAACTCTAACGAAGACTTGGCCTCGATTATTTTAAAATATTCACCTGCAATTAAAAAATTTCAAAAAAACCTAGAAAAAATGGAACATGAAAAAGCATTGGCGCTTTTAAATTATTTTCCTGACTTTATGATTTCTTATAAAAAACCCTTTGGCTCTAATGCTGACTCTCAAGCGTATAGTGTTTCTGTTGAAATGCAAATTCCGTTATGGTTCTTTATGAAACAAACAGCCGAAGTTTCGTCAGCATCTCACTTAGTTTTAGAAGCCGAAAAAGAACTATATGGGATGCAATTGGAACAACAAAATGAAGTTAGCTCGCTTGCTGCAAAAGTACAGAGGCGTTTTCAACTTATAGGACTTTACGAATCTGGCATTATTCCTCAAGCACTAGGTACTTTGAACTCTTCTCGA
>JACRAO010000158.1 GCA_016213345.1 Bdellovibrio sp.
AATGGTAAGCAATTTAGCGAACGAGTTAGCGAATGAGTTTTTTTACCCAAAATAGATAAAGAACAAAATCTGGTTTCTTTCTGCAAAAAAGCGAAATTTTCCCGCACCAAAATTTCGCTTTTGCGAGGAAACATACCGCTTTATTTTTTCACCCTTTTGCGTAATAAAACTGTAAAAATTCAAAAAAATTTAATGAAAATTACTTTATTTTCTCATCGCTAAATTGACGTATATATTCTCGATAAACAAACTTTCTGTAACGTTCTTTACCGGTAGTTTCATGCAGAATTCCTGCTTTTACAAACTTTTCAATCAAAGCATTAATATTCGCTTTGGAAGAGATGCCTGTAATCTTGCCCACTAAGCGAAAATCAACTATTGGCAGGCTATAAAGCTTATTCAGCAATTTTAAGGCTGTATCTGCGTTACGCCCAAACTTTGATACTGCTTGAATATGCCCTTCTCTTAGCTTGGTAATCTTCTGGGCAGTCATAACTGCTTCATCAGAAACAACACGCACTCCCTCTAAGAAAAACTTGAGCCAATTTTCAACGCCGTTATCAAAACGATAACCGTTTAGTTTATCATAATAATCACGGCGGTATTTTTTGAAAAATTGAGAAATATATAAGAGCGGCCGCAATAAAATCCCTTCCTTGTAAAGATAAAAGGTAATTAAAAGCCTGCCTGTTCTGCCATTACCATCAAGAAAAGGATGTATTGTCTCAAACTGAGCATGAATTAATCCAGCTTTAATTAATGGCGGGAATTTACTCGAGGTACTATGGAAAAACTCCTCTAAGTCTGATAGCGCATCTTGCAAAACCTGTGGTGGAGGCGGAACAAAAGTTGCAATTTCAATACTCGGCCCTCCTATCCAATTTTGTGATTTTCTAAATTCGCCCGGTGTTTTGTGCTGTCCCCTTACGCCTTTTAACAGAATCTCATGCATCTCCCGCACTAAGCGCCAAGATAGAGGCAAGGTTTCTAAACGGTTAGTGCCGTGGTTCATTGCTTCAATATAATTTTTTATCTCATCAACATCAGAAGGAATGTCTTTATCAATAATTTTTGCTTCAGCTTTAAAATAATCAAGAAATGTCGCCTGCGTTCCTTCTATCTGGCTAGAAAACGCAGCTTCTTTAGTAACATACATATAGATAAAAAAATCAACATCAGGCACAAGCTGATCTATTGCATTAAGTTTACCAATAGCCCTATCTGCCTGCGATAAAAGCATAATAAGGTCATTATCCCAAGCTATTAAATCTCCAGCTGGAAACGAGGCTGGGATAAAAGCCTTATAACCTGCAGGCTGCTTTTGGTACATTCCTATCCTGCTCATCTATGCTCCAGAACTTAATTTTTCTTTAGTTTTCTTTATATATTATATCCAGAACTTAAAAAAATGCAAGTTCTGGATGAAAAAAATACAAAAATTCACAAAATTTTTAACATTCGCCTACAAGATGTCAATGCCTGTGCCCATTCCTCAGGATTTTTTGATGCCAACCTTTCATAACTAGCAATCAACTGCTGTATTACTTCAGGGCATTTCTCAGCAAATGCCTGATTTCAGATGATGAAATATTGATATGGCCTCACTATTTATTGTATTTAGACAATCTTCCATTGTTTTTTATGATAATGCAACGAAATCGGATTCATTTTTGCGTTCCCTGTTTAATATGGCATGCTATACTATTTTTCTTACAAAATTTAATAACGAATAATGCAAGGCTATTGTAAAATTCCTTAGTATATTTAAATTCAGAAGATTTTACATTATAATTTAAGCGCCCAAAGATAATCTTATCCACAAAAGATACGGCTTCTAATACCTTCATTAAATCCTGTTTTATTAAATTAGGCATGGGATATGGCTCCATACTGACCCAAGTTTTAAAGCCTTTGTCATGTAACTGCCTTAGAGATTTAATTCTCTCTTTAAAACTAGCGGAATTTGGCTCAAACTCTTTCCGGAAATACTCATCTAAAGATACTAACGTAATTCCATATTCATTATTTATACTACAGCCATTTCTATCAGAAAGTTCTTTTGGATAAATACCTTTGGTTAAAACTGTACAGCGAATTCCACTTGTATTCAACTTATCAATTATCTTTAAACTCAGTTCACTCACCTGTTCCTGATTGTACATAAATGGGTCTGTAGAAAAACACATGTGAACATATTTAATCTTACTTTTATATTTTGGGATTTCTTTACCCAAAAGCTCAAGGGCATTAGAAACAATCTTGGGCCGGCACCATTCTTCATAAGTCTTAATAACCCCGCATCGTTTTTTCATCATATAGGCATAGC
>JACRAO010000159.1 GCA_016213345.1 Bdellovibrio sp.
AAAATATCTCTTTCACAGTTATCGTACTTATTTTTGCAAGCGTTGCTTTCGCTGGAGATACAAAAGGTACGTCAAGTTTATTAAGTGATTCTATTTCTTTTTTTAAGCAAATGGATACAGGTGACCTTTCTCTTAAAAATAAGGCATATTTTTTTCAGGGTCTAGAAGCATTGCAGAGTCTTCAAGTAAAATTTGTAGAAAATCGAACTCTTTTTTCTGCAACAGTATATTCTGTGATGCGAATAGATGACACATGGGCGCAGACATGTGCAGATGCGAACACGCGATCCAAATTTGATGCTCAAAAAGAATGTTACAATGCAGGATTCAAAAACTGTGATGTAATAAACACAATTAGTAAACCCAAAACTCGTGATATAATAGAAGATTTGCGCGATGATAGAATTTGTGAGTCACACACTGTAGTTGCAGGTTTGTAATTGTTCTACTTCTATCCCAACTGATTTGAGCAAATCCAAAGAATCGCGGATACGATAATCTTCGCCATAAAAAATCTTTTTTACGTTCCCTAAATTAATAAGTCGTTTTGCGCATTGAACGCACGGCAAATGTGTAATAAATACGATTTTCTCTACTTGCCTTGGAGAATCACAGTTAATAACTGCATTTTCTTCGGAGTGTAAACAACCGCAATTTCCCACATCAGTGCGGTCACATTGGTTGGGTAAACCTGTGGCATTGCCATTGTAGCCAACTGCCAGAACTTTGCGATAATCTGTCGAAGTAATCACTGTGCCAACTTTTAGTCTTGCACATGTTGAGCGTTCGGCAAGCATGCGTGCTAAGTTTAAGTAAATTTTTTCAAAACTTGGTCTTTGTTGTGTCGTCATGCTGCCCTTTATTTATTATCTGTATTGTCATGGCTTTTGTGGGGTGGCCTGTGTGAGTTCTGGTGGAACATGTACAAAAGATAGATAAAACTTTAACTCTCTGATAGATTCAAAAACATCATCCTTGGCACGATGCGCGTTTTGTTTTTCAAATTTAAGATTATACTTTTCTCTAAAAATTTCTTTAAACGAACTCACGTCAATTAGTCTATAGTGTAGGCGTTTTGCAAATTCAGTAAAATACCTATCCACAAATCTTCTATCGTTGCCAACAGAGTTTCCAGTTAGCACAATCTGATCTTTTTGATCAAAATATCGGTTAACCAAATCCAAGAGATCCTTTTCTGCTTGTTTAAGCTGTATCCCTTTTGGGATCAAGTTTACCAGTCCACTTTTGGTGTGGTTTTCTTTACACCAGGAGTTCATTTGCATCAGGATCTCAGGGGGTTGAAAAATAGCCTGGTTATATGTTTCGATAGGATTTAGGTCTAAATCTGTAATGACTGCAGCTATTTCTAAAATATGGTCTACTTTTTCGTCTAATCCTGTCATCTCTAAATCAATCCAAAATAAGTGTTTCATATAGTATTATTTAATACATACTAAAAAACTTTTTGAGTAATTGAAACGAAAAAAACGATTCCTGACATTTTTACTTGATTTCTTCCCATCATCTTGTATAAAAGTACTACTTTAGACTGAACTAAAAGGAGATTGAAATGTCAACTCGAGTGCCCATAGACAAAGTCCGTAATATTGGAATTTCAGCCCATATTGATTCTGGGAAAACAACTTTTTCAGAACGTGTACTGTTTTATACAAAAAAAATTCATAAAATCGAAGAAGTCAAAGGAAAATCTGGTGTAGGTGCCACGATGGATTTTATGGATTTGGAGCGAGAAAAAGGCATAACAATTCAATCTGCTGCAACCTATTGTATCTGGAATGGGTACAATATCAACCTTATTGACACTCCTGGGCATGTGGATTTTACAATCGAAGTGGAACGATCACTGCGTGTATTAGACGGGGCAGTGTTGGTTATTTGTGCTGTGGCAGGTGTGCAGTCACAATCAATCACGGTTGATCGTCAAATGCGCCGCTACAACGTTCCAAGAATTTGTTTTATTAATAAAATGGATCGCGCAGGTGCTAATCCATTTAGGGCAATTAAGATGATGCGTGAAAAACTTAGGCTAAATGCTCATTTTATTAATTACCCAATTGGTGCAGAAGATAAATATCTTGGATGCGTCGATTTAGTTAACATGAAGGCATATTATTTTGATGGTGATAACGGAGAAATCGTTCGTGAAGAAGAAATTCCAGCCAGTTTATTAGAAGAATGCAAAAAATCTCGCGAAGACCTAGTTGCTGCAGTGGGAGAGTTTGACGACGTAGTTGGCATAAAATACATCGAAGGAAAAGAAGTATCAGTAGACGAATTAAGAACTGCTATTCGTAAAGCTACCTTAACACTAAAATTTGTTCCTGTTCTTGTGGGAGCTGCTTATAAAAATAAGGGAGTTCAGCTTGCTTTAGATGCAGTAAATTACTATCTTCCTAATCCTACTGAAGCAAAAAACTATGCACTTGATCAAAACCAGAAGGAAGCAAAACTTGAATTGCTTAGTGATTTTAAAAAACCTTTTGTAGGGCTTGCTTTTAAACTAGACGAAGGACGCTATGGGCAGCTCACATACATGCGTGTGTATCAAGGCACAGTTGGCAAGGGAGATGTCATTTTTAACTGCAACAACGACAAGAAAGTGAAAGTGCCTAGACTTGTGCACATGCACGCTGACGAAATGAATGATGTAGACGAAGCACAAGCTGGTGATATTGTTGCTCTTTTTGGTGTTGATTGTGCCTCTGGAGATACTTTTACAGATGGCACTATAAAGTACACTATGACATCGATGTATATTCCAAATGCTGTGATGTCTTTAGCTATAGCTCCAAAAGACAAGCAGGGACAAAATACTTTTTCTAAGGCCTTGAACAAATTTACTAAAGAAGATCCTACGTTTAGGGTTCATCGAGATGAAGAGTCTGCTCAAACAATTATTAGTGGTATGGGAGAGCTGCATTTAGAAATTTATTGTGAACGCATTAAGAGAGAATTCAATTGTGAAGTAATTGTTGGTAAGCCACAAGTGGCTTTTAGAGAGGCAATAACCCAGCGTGCAGATTTTAACTACACACATAAAAAACAAACTGGAGGTGCCGGGCAATTTGGTCGTGTGATTGGGTATATCGAACCAATTGGAGATAATCAAAAACCATATGAATTTGTTGACGATATCTTTGGTGGTTCAATCCCGAGGGAATTTGTTCCTGCCTGTGATAAGGGGTTTCAAGAAGCTATCAAAGAAGGAAGACTTATTGGATTTCCTATCGTTGGTGTCCGCGTTGTGCTTACGGATGGTGCTTACCATGCAGTGGACTCATCGGAAATTGCGTTTAAAACAGCAGCGATTATGGGTTTTAGAGAAGCATATGAAAAAGCCGGTGCTGTGGTGCTTGAGCCCATTATGAAACTAGAAACTTCAGCGCCTGAGGAATTTCAAGGGTCTGTAATGGGACAAATCAATCAGCGACGTGGAATTATTGTAAACAGCACGACTAATGAAGGTTTTTGTGTTGCTGAAGCCGATGTGCCTCTTAATGAGATGTTTGGTTATTCGACTGACTTAAGATCTGCAACACAGGGAAAAGGAGAGTTTACCATGGAATTTTTAAGGTATGCTCCAGTGCCAAGAAATATCCAAGAAGAAATGGTAAAAAAACATCAAGAAAAACGCGCTAAAGAGAAATAGTATTAAAAATTAAATCCGAATTTAGTGCCTAGGGTATGCATGCCAACCGTACTATAGCTGCCCTCGAGTGTGAGTTGTAGGCCCAGATTTGGCACTTTAAGTTGAATACCCAAAAATGCATTCCAAGCGCTGGCGCGCTCTGTGCCTTTTAATGTCCCAACCTGGGTGCCGTCTTCTAGTTCAATAGGGATTTCGATGCTTCCCAGGGTATACTGAAAGCTCACACCTAAATAAGGATCTGCAAAGTTAACTTTTCGCGAAACTAATACTTGGGGTGACAAAGTTTTTGTTTTAGCAAATCCCAGGCTTGAAGCCGCGTAACACAGTCTGATGGCATATGTTGGACCTTCAGAAGGTTGATATACGGTCACTTGCATATCTCCTCCAATCAGACGAAATCCTCTATAAGCAATGTATGATCCACCCAGATTAACATATGGGCCAATTCCTTTGTGTAGATGGACTTTAGGAGCCAGAACAAAAGGTAAAAGTTGTATTTCACCTCCTGTTGGACTGGCTTGATTGAGTGCAGGGCCAAGATCATCTGGGAGTTTCAATAAAGTAACTTCTAACCCCATTGTAATGCCCACCTGTGTTCCTAGTGGCGTAGCTGGTTCGTATGGACGATGGTCCAGTGTAAATCCCACAGTTTTAATAACAGCTTTTACGACGCTAGGGGTTACTAATGCATTTAAATCCCCAAACTTAGAGGGATCAAATGGCAAGGAAGCAGCAAAAGCATTAGATAAAACTACCCAACATAGTACGATTCTTACGACAAACCACGGCATATTGATATTATTGTAGCATTATTTAGATGCTTATTTAAACAGTACCTGTGAGGTGGGGTTGGGATATTTTTAAAATAATTTTGTTCGCTCAGGCGCGGCATCCTGCCTCTGGGGCCCCCTTTGACATCCTGTCGAGCCGCATCCAGCTTCCCCAAGGCCTTCTCTCACAAAATTATTTTAAAAATATCCCAAATTAATTTATCTAAATCCACCTCACAGGTACTGTTTAAATAGGCATGATTATTTAGAGTTTGTAGGAGATGTAGCGGGAGCTGCGGGTGGAATTACCACTGGAGCTCCAGATGGAGAAGGTGTGTTAGTGGTAGTTTGACGCTGGCTAACGCGGCCTTCCATAATACTTTGTTTTGTCTTATTTGACGCAATTGTAAGAAGCACTGAAGTGATCATGAAAACTGTAGCTACACCTGTTGTTAAGCGGGTAAAAAAATTAGCTCCTCCCGATGATCCAAACACCGTCTGGCTTGATCCACCAAAAGAGGCACTTATTTCTGCTCCCTTCCCGCTTTGAATAAGCACTAACAGGATTAAAAGGGCACAACAAACTATATGAATTACAGTAAAGAAGGTAACCATTGTTCTTTATCCTATAGCGAAGAATGTATGAGCATACAAGCTTAAAATAAGTATCACGAACTAGACCTGGCAGCTATTTTTATAAACTCAATCATGTTTTCAGGTTTTAAGCTGGCTCCGCCAATTAGGCCTCCGTCCACGTTTTCACAATGCAAAAGATCTGCAAAATTCTCTACTGTTACACTTCCTCCATAAAGAATAGAAATTTTTTGTGCTGCTATGTTACCACTCTTATTGGCAAACTTATTCGTCAAAACGGACCTAATAAACCCATGTGCCTCTTCTACTTGTTTTGTGGTGGCGGTTAATCCTGTTCCAATTGCCCAAACCGGCTCATAAGCAATGACCAAGCTTTGACTTTGGCTTAGAGCTTGATAAGACATAACAGCGTCTAGTTGTTTTTTTAGTACGCTTTCTGTTTCTTGATGCTGCCTTTCGGCCTTTGTTTCACCAATACAGACAATAATGCGAAATCCCTGGCTTAATAAACTGTTTATTTTCTTAGTAACGGTCTCATTGGTTTCACCAAAAAACTGACGCCTTTCTGAATGTCCAATTAGAACTGTATTTATACCAAGTTCTGAGAGCATGGGGCCTGAAACTTCGCCAGTGAAAGCTCCTTTTTTTTCAAAATGAACGTTCTGTGCCGCAATCGTAACTTTCATATTTTTAGTTTTTGTTAATGCTGTTTGTAGGCATAACATAGGAGGCATAACACAGACCCTAATTTGTTCATTATCCAGTGATGCCTTAGCCAAAGCGTCTAGGCTCTGAATTCCTATCTTAAGCTTTTCAAAAAAAACTTCTGTTTCTTTAGGCGTATGGTTCATTTTCCAATTGCCGGCTATCAAAACGCCTTGCGGTTTCATTATACTAAAGCTTTCTTGTTTGGGTATGTTTTTAAAATCTCAATTCCAGGTAGTCCATGCCCCTCTAAATACTCTAAAACGGCTCCACCACCTGTAGAGAGGTGCTGAAATTTGCTAGCTACACCAGATTGTTTAATGGCAGATACAGTGTCTCCACCACCTACAACTTTGATGGCAGGATATTCTGCTATAGCTTTTGCAACACTGAAAGTGCTAATAGAGAATTCTGGCTTTTCGAACTGCCCAAGTGGGCCGTTCCAAAATATAGTCTTTGCTTTTGTTAAAAAACTAATAAATTTTTCAATACTCTGTGGACCAATATCAAATCCCTTGTTTGTGTCATCAGGAAGTAATAGTGGAAGATCTAGTTTTTTTGTTTTTTGGAACAAAATTTTTGCAATTTCGATGTCTTTTGTCTCGGGTTTTTTGGCACCTTCGGGGAGAGTTTTGCCTAGCGCTTCCCAAAAAGCCCAAGCCATAGCACCACCAATCACTACACCGTCTAAATTGTTTAATAATCTATCAATGACTTTGATTTTATCTGATACCTTGGCTCCTCCTAAGATAGCAAAAAAAGGAGACTCGGGTTTTTCTAAAAGCTGATCAAAAAATTTCAGCTCCTTTTCTATTAAAAACCCCATGGCTTTTTCTGCAATAGTGGTTGGTAGTCCATACGTCGAAGCGTGTTTTCTATGTGCAGTTCCAAAAGCATCAGTGACATAGATGTCGGTAAAATGAGCTAATTTTTTATAAAATTCAGGATCATTTTTTTCTTCACCAGCGTGAAATCTTAAGTTTTCAAGTAGTAGCACTTGTCCATTTTTCAGGGATTGTGCTAAAAGCTCTATGCCTTCGCCAATACAATCATCTGCTAGCGTGATTTCACAATCTAAAAGCTTAGCTAAATGTGCTCCAACTGGCTCTAATGAAAATTCTGCTTTTTTGCTACCGTCTGGCCTTCCCAAGTGTGAGGCCAAAATAACCTTTGCGCCTTTAGCTATTGCATATTTGATAGTTGGCAAGGCTTCTTGAATTCGAGTGTCTTCTGTAACTGCTCTGTGTCCCTCTGCGTCTGGGTCACTCAATGGGACATTGAGATCTAGGCGTAAAAAAAGCTTTTTTCCAAATAAATCTAAATCCCGAATACTACTGATTAATTTATTGCCTGAAGTATTCATAAAAATTTATAATCCATGCTTAGTAATATAAAGAGTTAAATCCAGCATGCGCATTGAAAAACCTGTTTCGTTGTCGTACCATGAGATGACTTTGACTAAAGAGCCTCCTTCTGGGTTTGTTATTACATTTGTGAGCGAAGCATCAATGGTCGAACTCATTGTGCAGCCATTGTAATCAATAGAGACTAACGGCTCAGTAGAATAACCCAAAATGCCTTTGAGATTTGTTTGAGAGGCTTTGGCAAATGCATTATTGATTTCTTCTTTAGTGGCTGATTTTTTTAATTCTCCTGTAAAATCTACCAAAGAGACATTAGGAGTTGGGACACGGATTGCAATTCCGTCAATTTTACCTTTGAGATTTGGTAAAACTAGGCCAACGGCTTTTGCTGCTCCTGTTGTGGTTGGGATTTGAGAAAGCGCAGCGGCTCTAGCGCGCCTTGGATCTTTGTGCGTGAGATCTAAAATTTGCTGGTCATTGGTATAACTGTGTACTGTGAGCATCATGCCACGAACAATGCCAAAATTATCGTCTAAAACCTTGGCTAATGGTGCTAAGCAATTGGTTGTGCAAGATGCATTAGAAATAATATGATGCTTGGTGGGGTCATAGCTTTGTTCGTTAACGCCCATACAAAGTGTTACGTCGGGATCTTTTGAAGGCGCAGAGATAATAACTTTTTTGGCTCCTGCTTTTAAGTGAGCACTTGCTTTTTCTTTTTCTGTAAAAATGCCGGTGCATTCGTGTATAACTTCAGCGCCATGTTTTTTCCATGGCAGCATGGCAGGGTCTTTTTCGCAGTAGAGCTGTATTTTTTGTGCTCCTACTTTGAGACAGCCATTCTCTAGGCTTACTTCTTTTTTTAGCGTGCCATGCACGGAGTCATATTTTAAGAGCAAAGCCATGGATTCTGGCTTGCAAAGATCATTAATTGCAGTGATCTGAATATTGTCATTTTCTAAAGCATATCGAGTTATAATGCGACCAATCCTGCCAAAGCCATTAATTGCTATTTTTATTCGTTCCATATTATTATGGTATAACCCCAAAAGTTTAAGAAAAAAAGGCCGATTTTAATAATGGAGTGTATTTCTTAAAATTACGTCTAAACTTTGCAATGGATCTGGTCCATGGATTTTTTGAGAATATTCCAGGTTTTAATAAATCTTCGCACAGGGTTAGTAGTCCATTAACATCTTTGAGGTGTACAAATTCAGGAGCAGGGCCGCAGAGTCCTCTCGAGTCTATTCCGCCTTCAAAAGATTGATTGTGATAATTTCCAAGCGGGACAGAAATACCTATGGCGGGAAACCCGTAAGCTGTAGCTATCGTGCCTTCGCACGTGCCTCCGTCCATTACTTTTTTCTGAAAATTTGTGCCTAAGCTTATTTTAGCTAAATCTACTAAGGTTTTTAAATAGTTTGGGTTAAACACAGTGTATCGGTCTCCAAGCCTGACAACTGGTCCACGGCCAATTGCAGCACCTGTCAGGGCGCGTGATGTTTCTAGACTAATACATAGGATCTCTCTTTTTGTGTTTTTAAGCCACCCGAGTTCAAAGTGTCCAATTGCTCCAATAAAACCAACTTCTTCAGCACGCGTTAGGAGACCTAAAAAACGAGGTGGTGTTTTCATAGATGTTTTTTTAGAGAGATATTTTAAGGCCAAGTGAGTAATGGCAAAGCTTCCTACCAGATCGTCTGCTCCTTTTGTATATAGTAGCTTTCCTTGAGTCCACACTGGTGCACGAAAAGCAAGGCCTCCAAATATATTTTTGGCAAATATGCTTTTGGCAAATATATCTTTGGTAAATATGTTTTGTGCTGGCATTTTTACTTCGCCAGTTTTTATAGATTTGCTGATATTGACTTTGGTTGCTTCTAGGTGTGCTTTTGTTAAAAGTCCTTCGCCCAAGTATTTTTGTGAGTTGGCTAACCATACTTTTGAGTTTTTCAGATGTTTAGTGGGAGATCCACCGTGCCATTTGATGTTTAGTGTATTTTGATTTTTCCATTTCACTCCATGAAATCCTGGATGATCCATGTGAGCTATAAAAATTCTTAATGGTTCCTGTGATTTGGTTTGGACAAGTTTTACATATTCCTTTTGTGAGGACACTCCTACCACTATGTTCCCTACGGAATCTTGAAAGTATGGGATATTGAAATTTTTAAATTCCTGGGTGAGTGTTTTGATTACATGCATTTCTCTAAACGGAGCTGTTGGTTGTGTGAGGATTTTCTTTAAAAGTGCTAAGTTGAGTGTGGAAGACATTATTGTTCTAGCAATAACTGATTGTGCGTTTTTTGTAAAAACTTTTTATAATCCGTATTTTGTTTTAATATAAGCCTCGATGGCCGTTCTATCTGCATCTGAGAGGGCGGCTCCGTATAAGATAAACTCTGCAATTTTACCGTTTAGGGCATAGGAACTACTGTTACACAGTTTTAGGTCATCAATTGGTCCACTTGATGTAGCTGTACCATCTGCTTGGGCGACACCGTCAAAGTATAATTTTATTGTCTCGTTAGTACCACGGGTTGGGATCACAAGTGTGGCGTAGTGGTAGTTGGTTAAATTTGCCCAAGTTCCTCCCCATATATATGTATTTACCCCGTATTCGCCAAACATGGTGTCTCCAGTTGTTTGCCATGTGTAAAAGGCATTTTTGTCACCTGCTGTGAGAGTGAACCAAGTTCCTAATCCTCCACCGTGAACGTCATCGTTATCTCCCACTAAAAATACTGTAATGGCACCTGGGTTTTGACCAGTATTTAGATTTTTTAGCACCTGATTTAGCCCGCCACATGTCATTGCTGGTTTTCCATTTAGACTATTTGTAGCAAAAGCAGGTCGGCCTGCATCTATATATTGAGTTAATAAAAAATCGTTTTCACTTCTGTCTCTGAGTTGTGCGATTTTGTCGCCATTGGTATATCGTGTTGTCGAATCCAGGCTAAGCCAAACAATGAGATTGCTTAACTCTTTGGGATTTTTGTTTACACTACCAGAAGCCTGATAGGTAATTCCGCCAGTTAAAGTAGCTATATTGCCTTGTCCATCGGTGATTTGGAGATTGGTGCTACCAACGGCATGTGCAGGTGTGACACATGTAAATTCATTTGAGTTTGTAAGCGTAAGAGAACCGCAACTAAAAGTATCAATAGTGGCAGTGATATTAGGATCAAATCCAGAACCTCTTACTTTTATAGTAGTACCACCAGCATCTGACACAAAGTTGTGTGAAACACTGTCTATTTGTAGTCCGTTTATATTATATTTTTGTTTGGCATAATAGAGTAATTTATCAAGTTCTGAGGAAGTAAGTACTCTATTGTATACAAAAATTTCAGCAATATCCCCTTCGATATTATATGGACTTCCAGTGCTCAGAGCACCGATTGTGAAATCTGTTGTTCCTGTTGCTGTGACAGCACCGTCGCCTATGCCAATATAGGTTCCATCAAAATATGCATTAACGGTTTGACCCGCGCCGGAACCAGACCCGGTAACACAAGAGAGATGAAATTTTGTAAATTCTTTAAATCTTGTCCCCCAAGTTGATGTGGAAACCGAATACTCACCAAACATAAAATCTCCAGTTGTTTGCCAAAAGTACATTGCATTTTGTGGGCTGGCCGAAAGAGTAAGAAATGCTCCAAGTCCGCCATTATGTATATCTCCATTTTTGATAATGGCACAAGAAGTTAGTGGATAAACATTAGTGCCAGGAGTTACGTCTTTTAAACTTGTTATATTAGCTGCTGTAAATCTCATGACAGGCCAGCCATTTGCTGTGGCAGTTTTAAGTATGGGACGTTTGGCGTCTTCTGGTTGTCTAAACAGGAATTTGTTTGGGTCAGCGCTTTTCATAAAAGCGATTTTTTTGTTATCTACATAAGAAGTAGAGTCGGCTTTCACTAGCAATACATTGCCAGAAATATCATACGGATTTGTAATGAGTGATGCTGTTGGTTGGTATACTAAAAGATTATTAATAGATGCGCTCTGGCCGTTAGCTTTTTCTATAGTCAAGGTTTTAGATCCTGCAGAGAGTGCTGGATTTGTACAAGTTAGTTGCTTGGAGCTGGCATATGTTGTTGTAGCGCAAGGAGTCCCAGCAATTTTCACTGTCGTATCTGGTTCGGCACCAGAAACCATAATATCTATTGTTTGTCCACCGGCAGTATCGAGATAGGTTTTATTGACTGATTCTATTTGTAGTGGGATCACTGCATATTTTGCACTAAAGTATCTTTCTAACTGATCTAGTTCTGTGTTTGTTAGTGCTTTATTGAAAACGATAATTTCTGCAATATCTCCCTGCCAATTATAAGTGCCATTTGAACTCATACCAATTGTAATTTTATTTTTTGTACCAGTGAGATCTAGTGTGCTACTCCCTTCTCTAATGTATTTTCCATCAAAATAAGAATAAATATTTTGGCCTGTGCCAGAGGTCGAGGCAACCGCACACGCGATATGAAAATCTGATGTGGGCCACAAGGTTTCCCAAGTGGAGGTTGAAACGGAGTATTCGCCAATCATCCAGTTTCCAGTTGTTTGCCAAACCTGAAATGAATTTTTTCCAGATGACGAGAGGCTTAGTAGTGTTCCAAGCCCTCCAGCGTGTGTATCTCCATTTTGTGCTACGATGCAAGTTGTATTTGGAAAGACATTTGTGCTAGGTGCGACATCACCTAAGCTTTGAGCTGCAGAAAATCTCATTACTGATTTGCTATTTACAATAGAAGTCTTAAAAGTTGGTCTTCCTGCAAGTATGTATTGTCTAAATGTATAATTATTTATGTCTGATCCGGTCCAGTTATAGACTGGATCGTTATCTGCATAAGAATTTGCGCTTGCTTGTAGCCATATCTCAGGAGATAAATCTGATGGATCTGGTAGTGCGGAAGCTTGATATGAATAAGCATTTTTTGTAGTTACAGCAGTTCCGCCAGGATTAGTAATTGTGACGTCGTACACGCCGGCTGCTTTTGCTGGAGTTGTGCATAGAGCCTTTGTTTGATTAATGTATTTAGTCTCTGTACAGTTTGTAGTACCGATTTTTACAGTTAGTCCTTGAAAGAAATTGTTTCCTGTGATGGTGAGGGTTGTGCCTCCTGGGGTTGTGCCACTCCATGGACTTAGGGCTCGGATATTTGCGGAGTACAAAGCATATTTATTATTCAAAGAACTTTCTATAGCCATTCTATTAGTGTCAGAAAGTGCTGTGTTATAAACCAAAGCTGAAGCAACCCAGCCGTCGAAATTATATAATCCACTCGAAGTAGCGCCCATGACATATTTATCTGAGCTAGATTGAATATCAACTGTATTGGGACCCGTACCTATGTATTCGCCATTTCTATACATTTTTACAGTTTTTCCAGATCCAGTTGCATTTATGACTATTGCAAATAAATAATAATTTATTAAGTTTGACCAATAACCACTCCATGTGACAGCAGAGACCGTGTATCTTCCAAACATTATATCGCCGCTTGTAGGCCAAATTTGAAAGGCATTTATGCCGTTGTCAGCAAGTTCTCCTACTGTGCCTAGACCACCTGAGTGTCCATCGTTATTGCGTACAACATAAAACGAAGTAGACGAGGAGAAACTGAAGTTTGTATTTGTTGATAAAAACTGAGCTGCAGAAAATCGAACTGCTGGTTTGCTATTGATTTGATTTGTCAGAAATGTGGGTTTTTCGACTGCATTGCTTTGAGTTAAATGCCGTGCATTTCCGCTCTGGTCATTCCATTGTGTGACTAGTGTACCATCAGATTGAGAAATATTATCGGCTTCATATCGCATTGATAGATTAGCCGGCAATACAATGCTAACTGCTTCAGCATATAAAAAAGCACCACTTTTTGTTCCATATTGTGTGTCAGTATTGGTAACCGCTACATCTGTTGTTCCTGTAGAATGAGAAGGTGTATAGCAGGTGATCTGAGTGCCTGAAACTACTGTTGGTGATGTACAAGTGCCTCCTCCGATTGTAACGGTAGCCCCGGCTGCATAATTAGTGCCGGTCACAGTGACGGACGTGCCACCTTCGATTTGGCCAATAGCAGGAGAAATAGACGTTACAGTTGGCGCTGGATTTTCGCCATCTCCACCACCACCACCTCCTGAGGGTGATGCAGTAGGAGTAGGTGATGCAGTTGCAGGATCGCTTGATGGGGAGTTTGGATCAAGCCAACTACAAGAAATACTTTGACTTAAGACTATCATCGTAAGGCTGAGCACATATAAGTATTTGTTTAGTATCAAATTCATTTTTCTAACCCAAACGTTCCACTTTGGGGCAAAAGCCCCAGCTATCTTAAGGGCTTATATACACAAAGCCCACACATAGTTGATAACTATAGTATATTAAATTTAATTTAAATTGACAAGTTTTGTTTATTATTGTAACTTGTTGATATTATTAATTTATTTATAACTAATGGGGCCGTTTGATATTTGGGGTTATTTTGTTTTATAAAATCCACAAGAAATTGTTTTATTTATAATGTCTTCTGGCATTTTATGGCCGTAGCATTTTTTTTCAGTGTCAAGATTTTTGCAAGCAATGCATTTGACTTTTGTTTTTCCAGTTAAAAAACCCAATATTGCACAGATCCATCTCATATGCTTCTCCCCATAAAATATAGATATATTAGAGTATAACTTATTAGCGTTGTCCAAACAATAATAAAAAGCTAAAACCATTTTTATGCACCATTTACAAGAGGATGTTTTTACTCTCCTTATTGAAATACAGTTACTTTTAGAGCTAAATAACGAAAACCCATTTAAAATTAGAGCTTTTGAAAAGGCAGCAAAGAAAATTACCGATATTCAAGACTTAGAAGAAAGGGCAAGGGCAGGTACTTTAGTAGAAATAGAAGGAATAGGAAAAAGTATTTCTGAAATTTTAACTGAATTTATCATACAAGGTACATGTCCTGTGCGTGATGAACTGCAAAAGAAACTGCCCAAAGGACTATTGGAACTAACACAAATTTCTGGCCTAGGTCCTAAAAAAGCTAAGAAATTAATCAACGAATTAGAAATCCATTCTGTACGAGAACTGGAATATGCATGTAAAGAAAACAGGTTATTAAAATTAAAAGGCTTTGGGGGTAAAATTCAAAATAATATTGTAAAGGAAATTAAAAGATTAAAATCCAATGATGGTAAAGTAAAACTAGTAGATGCTATAGTGTATTCAGAAACTTTTTTGAAAGCGTTGAGACAACAATTAAGCGTAAATACTGGTGATTTTCAGGTAAGTGAGACGGGGGAAATACGAAGAAAGTGTGAAATTTTAACAAAACTTGAGTATTTGATAGGACTCCAAAAAGCCAGTGGTAGTTTGCTTAAAATAATTTCTGAATTCAAAAATCAATATGTCAAAAGCAATCCTTTCCCGGTTGTAATCCAGATTCATATTGTCGATACAGATGTTTTTGCTTATGAATTATTTAAAACTACTGGGTCTGAAGCACATCTAAAAAATCTCAAACTTGAGAAAACAAGTTTTTCTAAAGAAGAAGAAATTTATAATACTTTTGGTTTGCCTTGGATTTCTCCAGAGCTAAGAGAAACTGGCCATGAAATCGAATTAGCAAAACAAGGGAAATTAAAGGATATTTTACCAATTAATGGACTGCAAGGCATTTTTCATGTACACACAACCTGGTCAGATGGCAGTGCTTCGATAGAAAACATGATTAAAGCTGCTAAAGCGAATGGATTTCAGTACATTGGGATTTCAGATCATAGTCAATCTGCTTTTTATGCAAATGGCCTTAAACCTGAAAGTATAAATGCACAGGAAAAAGAAATCAAAAATGTTCAAGAAAAATATCCTGAAATTAAAATTTTTTGGGGTATTGAAAGTGATATTTTAGCAAATGGTTCGTTAGATTATGAAGCGTATATTTTAAAAAGATTTGATTTTGTAATTGCCTCTGTTCATTCTAGGTTCAAAATGGATCAAAAACAAATGACTGAGCGAGTGCTCAATGCCATCAGAAGTCCATACACCCATTTTTTAGGCCATATGACGGGCAGGCTCTTGTTGGGGCGAGAGGGATATGCACTAGATATAGAAAAAGTCATTACTGAAGCATCAAAATATAATGTGGCTATTGAACTAAATGCAAATCCCATGCGTTTAGATATTGATTGGAGATATGGTGACCTGTTAAGAAAGAACAAAACTTTGGTTTGCATTAATCCTGATGCACATTCAGTAAGTGGATTGCAAGATACAGATTATGGAGTTTGGATGGCTAGAAAGGCACTTTTGCCTAGTTTTCAGATTATTAACACAAAAAACGCACAAGCAATTACAAAATGGCTTAAGGATAGATAAATGCTAAAGGATAAGACAATAGTAAAAAAAATAATACAAATTTTAGAACGATCTTATCCTGATGCAAAATGTAGTTTAAATTATGAGTCTCCTTTTCAGCTTTTGGTTGCCACTATTTTATCAGCCCAGTGTACAGATAAGCGAGTCAATAAGGTAACACCTGTGTTATTTAAAATATTTCCAACACCTTATGAAATGTCTCATGCTTCATTGGATAAGCTTGAAGAACTAATTAGATCTACAGGATTTTATAAAAATAA
>JACRAO010000163.1 GCA_016213345.1 Bdellovibrio sp.
TATTTGAACTGCAATCCAGTCAGCAAAAGTTTCAGAAAGTTCGTCATTTTCGCCACATTCAGAGCGTTCATTATGGATTTGTACTAATCCTTGTTTGATAAAACAAGCTGACAATTTATCATAAGACGGTATATAAATTTGTAAAAATTTCAGCTCACAAGGGTCAATAGAATGAGCTAGTTCGTGAGACATTGAAAAAATAAGATTAAACCAGGATTGCACTGTAATCAGATACGCTCCGCCAACTCTTAAACGCAGCGAATTATCAGTAAGACGTTCATAAAGGATATTGTTTTTTGTAAATAAATCAGGTTCATCTTGATAAAGGCTGGCTGGTGGGGGAAGTTCTAATTTAATTTTTTTTAGTCTATTTTTTAAAAACTTTTTTTCTCTATCTGTAAAGATATGATTATTTTGTTTGTCAATATATCGTAGTAATGCATTTTGAACATAATGAAAAGCTGACTGGATACGATGTCTTCTTTTTGATGTGTAGACTTTTTTAACAAAAAGTTCATCATATTCGTCAACGCTCAGATTGGAATTTTCTCTTAAAATTTCTTGATAAGTTTGTAGTGCTAAAATTTCGCCTTTTATATTTTTTCTAACACTTCCTGTAGGATCTGAAGTGTCTTTTTTTAATTGGCATATGGTTGGATAAAAATGAGAACAAAAATAATAAGTAAGGTCTTTTTGAGATGTATGTTTTGTTATAATTTGTGTTGCGACATTGCGATTTTTTTGTTGTGTGTGATGTATTTCTTTTGAATGTCTATAGAGATGAATAACTGAAACTGCAAGTAAAGTAAGGCACCCATATCCAAACAGCAAAAAATGAGATTTTCTGCTACGGTGATAAGCAAAAAACATTGTTGTTACACATCCCCCATGGAGCATTGTCGCGTTATGTTTTTTCTACTGAAGAAAAGAAAAAATAATTTTAAAAAATCCTAAAGCAAAAACCAGCATTGCTAGTATTATTATCCCAAATAAAACTAAACTTGGAAATAGCGCAATGAGGATAGAACGTCCTGATGTTGTTTGGTATATCTCCTTTGCGCCAATTATGAGCAATATAGGTATCCAAACAAGTAGGAGAATATTGCCCATGCCTGGAAGGACGGCAAAAATTGCAGGGCCTAGTGCGTAACACACAAGCCGAATCGTAGCTTCAAAATTAAGTTTCGAAGTGGTAAAAATTCGCGCAGCAGCAAAAATAAAAATAGAATTAAAAAAAATGTAAAGAGTTGTAAAAAACGGATCTAAGATCAAAAATCCAAGATTCCAAGAAGCACTAAATATAGCTTTTGCAACGGGCACAAAATCATTTTGCAAGTTCAAAAATTGCAAAATTTGAAATTTTTGAAACATACTCTCAGAAGATGGCAATAAAGTAACGCTAAATATATAATAAAAAAACGACCCAATCCAATGAGTAATCAGTCCGAAGGCTAAGGGATTGCTGTAACCTCCGCTTGCCGGCATTTTTTGAAAAAAATTAGTAGGTCTGAGTACTATTTCTTTAATTAAAGAAAGATATTTCAGCATGGGAGAAAAAACAGTCTGAGTTGTGACTTTAGCGATATTGTGAGAGCAATTTGGACATAAAACTTCATCAGAGGTAGGGCTTAACAAAAACCCACAACTAGGACATTGTTGCATAAAATTATGAGTACTGTTTTTTTGTGTAAGAAGCAAGTTAATTAATTTTACCAGATTTGGGCAAAGAATTTTGTGGGGCGTTCTTTTTGTCTTGTTCAACTTTTTGTTTTAAAAAGAAATCAATTTTCCAAGGCAACGTGTCCTTAAGTGTGTTTTCTACCAGAAATGCCTCTTGCCGTTTTGAAATTAAGTCTCTAGCATAAAGTTTGTCATCTTTTTTCCAAAATAAAAACTTTCGCTTGCCCTGAGTCTTTTCATCTCCAAAACTCAAATTAATTCCCTCGTGAGCACCAGTAGGAATCTCAGTGCTTTTAAGAAAATCTTTAATCTTTGTGCTTGATAACTTATCAAGCAGAGAATTCACTTTGTCGTTGTCAATTTCTTTATTTAGTTCCTTTAGTTCTGAAAGAGCCTTACATTTTGCCTCTTTTTGATGGAGTGATATTTTCTTGTCTCCTAAAACTGACCCAGTAACTTCGATATTTTTTATTTGGTATCTTTCCATATTGGTGATTAGTTTAGTGAGTCTAAGGTCTTTCAAGGTTTTTTCAAATTTGCCTTTTGCCGAAGTGTCTAGTTCAAAGAGAGGATCCAAATTGGATACAGCAGTGTATATGGCCTCTGTTTTTAGTGATGTTTCTTTTTTTGTCTTTTCATAAACTGCAATACTAACAACTGTAGGAGTGGTTTTTTTCTCTTTTTCACCTTCTTTGGTTCCTGTAAGTGTAAACGTCGCGATAAGTGGCACACCTTTTAAAGCGTCTTTTGATTTTGCGTCATCCTTTTTTTCTGAAATAAACTGCTTAGCATTTAAAAAAGTAATTCCATTCAGTAAACTATCTACTTGGTCCGGATCGCCTGGCAGCTCTTCTGATTTTCCTTTTTCTAAAGATGTGAGAGCCCACTGTCCATCCTTTCTTTCTCCGATTATGTGCGATTTGTCGCTTTTTAGTTCAAACTTTTGTATTTCAGAATTACTCAATGAGAACAATTTCTTGTCTCTCCAATAAGTTAAGTCATGATCAAAATTATTTTTAAAATAAGTAGGAACTAAGTAAACTTTTTTTTCGTCATTATTTGTGAGAGTAAAAATCGCGTCTCCCATTGGATGAGTTTCTCCAAAATAAATAATTTGAGTTTCACCTCCTGCTGCCTTGGTTTCGACATATTTTGCTTGATGTCCTTGTCTTGTTTCTTTATCTAGTTTGTATTCTTTTAAAAGTGATTTTCTTTTTTCTTCTGATTCTGTACTTAAATCAATAGTGCTTTGCGAAGAGAGATACTGAAGAGAGCTTAAGAAAGAGTTAACATTTGCCGAGTCTCCGTTTGTTTTTAGTGGCTCAACTAACTCCCATTTAGATTGATCTGAAGGCTTACAAAGTTTGTTAGCTTTATTTTGCAGATCCAAGCATTTAAATACAAATTGTTTTTCAGCAACTACAACTTTGATGCTTTCCAATTGTGTGTCTTTGATTTTTACTACTTTCTTTGCGTCTTCTTCTTTCTGTTCGTGTTCTGGTTTGTGCGTGTTGACCAGCCAGTAAGCAACAGAGCTTATAACTATCAATACTACAGCTAATATCAAAGGTTTTGTCCAATTGAGTTTTGTCATAAGGCTGACTCCAAAAAAATATTTATATTACATTCTTCTTCTAACAACCCAGAGCACAATGCCACCGCTTGCAGTTAAGAAAGGTATAATCAGAAAAACCAGCCAAAATATTGTAGTAGCCTGTGTTTGTGTAAGTTCTACCCTACCTTGTTCTGCTTCTTTGGCTCTAATAGAAATTACACTCTCATCTTCAACAAGCCAGCTAACTGAGTTTAAGAAGAAATCAGCATTTACTCCATTTCTGCCAAACATATTATTTGCAAACTGCGAAGTACCAAAAACCACTAATCGGGTTTTCTTTGTTGCTTTTGAGTCCTTTAGTTTTCCTTCTACAGCCACGGCAATATTAAGTGGACCTGATTTGTCCTTTCCTTCGACCTTCCTGACTTTCCCAGTGGCCAATTCTTTCATATCTGTAGCACCCCAACTAGTAGGCATGGTTTGGGCAAGCCAGTGAACGGTCATTTCAGTCGGAGTATTTGGAGCTATTTCGAGTGGCATACTTAAAGGGAAAAAGCTTTGATGTACTTTGCCAAAATCTCTGGTAATCGTATTTTCTGAAGAATAGGTTTGTATCATTGGCACGGAAGCATCTAGGTTAAAAATTTTGGAAAGCGGGTCAACAATAAGTGCTTTGACGGGTTTAATATGCCAGTCTAGTAAAATTGGATAAAGATCTGAAGCAAAATCCTCACCTTTCATATTCAAATCAAGTGCAATTACTAATCTGCCACCGTTTGACAGGTAATCTTTAATTATTTTTAGTTCTTGCGGGAAAAACCCCTTTGTTGATCCTATGATAGCTACAGAATCGCATTTTTCCGGAATTTTCCCTTCTTGTACTAGGCTTATTTCACTAAACTCATATGATTGCTGACTCAGTCCCTTTTTTATAGAATCATATCCATCTTGCTCCGTAGAGTTAAAGTTTTTTTCGCCGTGCCCAGTTGTTGCACAAAAAGTAGGTGGCTTTTCTTTTAAAAGTTTCATTAATGCATTTGTGATCTTTTCTTCATTTGGGTCTTCAATTTTTTGGTCCCGAGTGCCAAAAACTAGTTGAACAAAGCCCATCTTATATTTCTTGCCACTGGCAATTTGATTAACGCGCATTGGTTCTTTGTCTGGATCAATAAATTCGATTTCAAATTTTGAACTAATGCTTTTATAGTTTTCCAATAATTGTCTTGTAGGCTCACGCTCTGCTGGTCTTGAAAATGAAATAGCTTTGACAGGTGATTTTAGTTCCTTAACAAGTTTTTTAGTTTGATCTGATAGCGTATAAAGTTTATTTTTAGTGAGATCCCATTTGAATGGATAGTGAAACGAAACATAGTTAACTACACCGATAATGCCTAGTACTAACAAAGTTGTAATAGTCGAAAAAACTCCAAATGCCATGGCTCGACTTTTGAAAGCTAACCGGTTTTGTTGAATAAGATATCCAAGCACAAATATTGCTGCAATAAATAATACTAATGTAAGCCACGCTTTATCGGGATACACTGCTTTTGAAAGCAAACATCCCATAATAAGTAGTATGGCTAAAATCCATAAAATAGGGCTTAAAAACTGATTGAAAGATGGTTTTTGTGTGTCCATTTTTTTAATTACCTCCAACGGTATGAATCAATAACACGATGACTCAAGAACAGGCTTACAACAATAAATGAAAGATAATATAATATATCTACTGAGTTAAAGATGCCTTGGCTTAAATTCTGAAAATGACCTATCAACGAGAGATATGTAAATACCTCTCCCCACACGTTCCCTGCAAAATGGGAAACCCAATTAATAATAAAAAAGAAAATTAACGCTACAAAAGTAAGTGCTCCTGCGACAATTTGATTTTCTGTCATTGCAGTAAATACTAACCCAACAGAGAGGTAGCAAGCCGACAATAAAAGAGTGCCAGTATAACAAGTTATAATGGGGCCCAAATCAGGATTTCCAGTAGCAAATAAAATAATAGGATAGGTCAAGGTTAGGGCAAGCATAAGTGTAACAAACAAAAAAGAAGAAATAAACTTACCTAAAACAATTTCATAAAGTTTTACTGGCGAGGTTAATAAAAGCTCAATAGTATGAAGCTTTTTTTCTTCTGCAAAAAGTCTCATTGTAATAAACGGTGTTAAAAAAATTAATATAACATTCATATTTCCAAAAAGTGGTCTGAGAACTCCGTCTGTTAAAGAGATGCCTTTGGGGCTGTATTGTTGCATGCGCATGCTTTCTTGGTTGAAGTAAAATAAGATATTAAAAAACATCCACCCCATGACTGCTAAAAATACAGCAATAATGATGTAAGCAATCGGAGATGTAAAATAGCTTTTTAAGTCACGATAAGCAATAGTACTAATTTTCGTCATACTTTTTCTCCATTTTTATAAGTGGGCTGCAACATCTAGATTAGGGATACTAGTTTTTGCGCTGCCATTGCCAATTGTAGACTCTTCTGTTGTGAGTTGTAAGAAGACTTCTTCTAGACTTATTTTTTCAGAGCTGAACTCTAAGACGCCCATGCCTTTTTTTACAGCAGTTTCTACAATTTTATCTCTCATGTCTTGTGTGCCGTGTTGTAATTCGATCACAATTTTTGATCCTGTGTGGCTAACTGTTTTTATTCCAGGTAGTTGTTTTAATGCAGCAAGTCCGTCTTGAGACGGATTTTTTACAATCATGCTATACAAGAGTCCTTTTTTCATTCTGGCAGAAAGACCTTCTAATGTGTCTTCTCCGACAATGCGGCCTTTATTGATAACAATAATTCGCTGACAAGTAGCTGTTACTTCCGGCAAAATATGTGAACTCAGGATAATTGTGTGAGTTCCGCCTAGAGTTTTAATAAGCTCCCTGATTTCTATAATTTGTTTTGGATCCAAACCAATGGTGGGTTCGTCTAAAATTAAAATTTCAGGATTGTGCACTAAAGCCTGTGCTAATCCCACGCGTTGTCTGTAGCCTTTTGAAAGATTGCCAATCAGGCGGTTTTGAACATCTCCTATTGATACTTTTTCGATTGCGCTATTAACGGCCTGTTTGAGCTTAGATTTTGGTACTTCATGTAGTAGTGCGGCGTACTCAATGTAGTCTTTTACTCGCATTTCACTATACACTGGAGGTATTTCAGGAAGGTATCCTATTTTTCTTTTCACTTCGATTGGATTTTCAAAAACATCAAAGCCTTCTAATACTGCCGTGCCACTTGTGGCTGGCATAAAACAAGTCAAAATCTTCATTGTTGTAGTTTTTCCAGCGCCATTGGGGCCAAGAAAACCTACAATTTCACCTTTTTGTATTTCAAAACTAAGGTCATCAATAGCAGGTCTGGAACCGTACATTTTTGTTAAATGCGAAACTTGAATCATAGCAAAACCTCTTATTTTAATAGATTTTAATATGTTGAATTATAAAAATTAATTAATGATTGTCAATAGAAAATTTTAAGTGCTTATCTGAAGAGTACTTGGTGAGGTGGAGTTGGGATATTTTTAAGCATTAATAGTTATTGGGATTATTGCAGAAATATTTTTTGGAATGATCTTGATTCCTAGTGTTTCACATCTGTTTCGTATTGCGGGATCATCAAATTGGCTACTGGACCAGAATACTATGTTTTTGAATTTCAAGAGATTCTATAACATCCAGCCCGTTTTTATGTTCATTTCTTAGTTCAAAATCAACAAGGTATAGCGTTTTGCTTTTTTCTTCCAGATGTGTAGCTACCCATTCTTCAAGTTCTTGTGGCTTTGAAAAATGCAGGAGTGTAGTGCTCTTGTTTGAAAATCGTACAGTGCTAAATCGATGATTCCATACAGGTATATTTGCAAATAAAGCAAGCCTTTTGAAGAAAAGAAAATCATGAAAACATTAGCGAAAGAAACGAAGAGTACAGAAACATTATTTCTTGAGAAATTAATAATAAACTTGTGTTAGCACAAATCTTAGTGCTGGCCCCTTGGGGATGGGGGTACTTTCAGTAAAATAATGTCTTGAATTTTATTAATAATTAGATTATTATTAATAAAAATGCGGATTTTTATAAATGAAAATTTACATAATGATTTCAGTATATTACTCACTGATAGGTCCATCGAATTAGCTGGAAATTTCTGGGGCATGGATGATATTTTTGAAAAATCATTAATTAAATTGAGTATTTTTTATACACCTTTTGGATCCATATCACTTCTTTATGGACCTAGACAAATAGGAAAAACAGCTTCTCTAAAACTCTTCTTACATAAAGTCAGGGATTCGGAAACTCTGATTTTTACAGACTGTTCTATTTTGCTAA
>JACRAO010000164.1 GCA_016213345.1 Bdellovibrio sp.
AGAGCTAGAAGATGGGGTAGAAGGTCTAATTCATGTTTCAGAAATGTCGTGGACGGAGAGGATTAAGCACCCATCAAAGGTATTGAATGTAAATGATATGGTTGAGTGTAAGGTCTTAGAAATTGACACAAAAAATAAGCGTATTAGTCTAGGGCTAAAACAGCTTCAGCCAAATCCATGGGATGAATTAGATCTTAAGTATCCTGTTGGCACTATTGTTGAAGAAGGCGTAGTAAAGTCTATTACTGATTTTGGTGTATTTGTGGATGTTGGAATGGGCATTGATGGCCTAGTGCATGTAAGTGATATTTCGTGGACAAAGAAAATCGGACATCCTTCTGAAAAATTCAAAAAAGGTGATGCCATAAGGACCGTAGTTTTAAGCATTGATAAAGGAAACGAGAAATTTTCTTTAGGGATCAAACAACTTGAACGGGATCCATGGGAAAATATAAGATCTCGTTATCGTGTTGGGCAATCAATAGAAGGCCGGGTTACAAAACTTACGGATTTTGGAGCTTTTGTAGAGATTGAGGAAGGTGTCGAAGGGCTGATTTACGTGAGCGAGTTGGCAGATCACCGGGTAGAGAAACCCACAGATATTTTAAAGGCAGGAGAGATTGTTAGAGCGGAGATTTTGTCAATTGAGCCAAAAGAAAGAAGAATTGGACTCTCTATTAAGCAACTATCTCGCACTGAAGAACGGGTAAACTACGAAAGTTATGTAGGTGAAAAGTCTAAGAAAACATCATTTGGAGAACTCTTAGGTGAGAAACTTAAGTCAGTTTTAAAGACAGATAAGTCTCCAAAGCAAGATGAGTAATTCTTGTCATAACAAGATGAGTAATTCTTGTCATAACAAGATGAGTAATTCTTGTCATAACAAGATGAGTAATGATCCTTGAAAAATCGATCACAATAAGCGATGATAGAACGCATTATGTCAGAAACTACAAAACGTACTCTTAGTCCGCTAGTGTTGATTTTTGGTTTATCTGCTCTGTTTTTTATTGTTTTTATAATTATTTCCTCTGTTTGGTTTTTTAACGGATCAACTGGGCGGATGTCACAGCCTGTCTCAAAAAAATTATTTGGATCTAATGGAGTGGGAGTGATTGAAATTAACGGAGTTATTTTAGATTCAAAAAAGATCTTACAAAAGCTAGAGCGTTTTGAAGAAAATGACACAATCAAAGGCATTGTTTTACGAGTTAATTCTCCCGGAGGAGCCGTTGCACCTTCGCAAGAAATTTATGAGGCCGTTAAGAAATATTCGAAACCTGTAGTAACTTCTATAGGCAGTGTTGGAGCAAGTGGCGCTTATTATATTGCCTGTGGAACAAAAAAAATTTTTGCCTCTCAGGGAACTTTGACTGGCTCCATCGGTGTAATTATGGAGTTTGTAAATTTAGAAAAACTCTATGAGTGGGCTAAAGTAAAAAGGTATTCTATTAAAACTGGACGGTTCAAGGAAGTAGGAGCTGAATACCAAGAAATGACAGACGAAGAACGAGTTCTAGTGCAAACCATGGTGGATGATGTTTTAGTGCAATTCAAAAAAGCAGTTGGCGAAGGTCGGCACTTAACCGCTGGACAAGTAGATGCTATAGCGGATGGTCGTGTATTGACAGGAAACCAGGCCAAACAAGCCAAATTAATAGATGAATTTGGCAGTCTAAAAGAAGCTATAGATGAGATTGCAAAGATGAGCGGCATTAAAGGCAAACCACAGGTAATTTATCCCACAAAAAAGAGAAAAAAACTGTTGGATCTTTTATGGAACGATGATGAGACTGAAGATAATTACGAAATGGACTCTGATAGTTCATTGGACACAAGAAGTGGGGACTGGATTGCTAAAAAAATTTTAGAGCAGATCTTAGGAAATGCAGTGAATTCTGTTTTTGAAGTTCGTATGCCAGGGGTGTATCTTCTTTGGCCAGGAGCAAGGTGATTTCAAATTATCCCAGAACAATTGCTATTCAGATTTTGAGTCTTGTATTGAATGACAAGATTTTTCTAGACGAAGCAATTAATAAAATTATTTTACAAAAAAATCTCAAGGACGGTGATTTCAATAGAGCATGGCTAAATGAAATATGTTCAGGCACATTGAGATGGTGGGGCAGATTAGAGTTTATTTTAAATTCTGTTGCCATGAAAAAAAAACCTACCGGGTGGCTTAAAAAAATTTTACTTATTGCCGTTTATCAACTTATAGCCCAAGAAAAAACCAATCCTAAATCAGTGATTTTCGAAACTGTAGAAGAGATTAAAAAAGAAGAAGGATTGGCCCCTTCGAAATTTGCAAATGCAGTTTTAAGAAAAATCTTAAATCACGCTAAACAATGGAAAGACTTAGAGTTTAAAAATAAGTTTTTTTATGAACTTGCAAGTCTGCCTCAATGGTTATGCCATAGGCTTGTGAGTCAGTATGGCAACGAGTGTATTTGGAAATTTGCCATTGCCTCCCTAGAAAGACCGTCTTTGTGGTTAAGATCATTAGATACAATTGAAGAAGCAAAAATAGGTTCTATTTCAGGTTCCTATATGCTCAAAACTATACCAATTAAAAAATTAAAAGCCTTTCAAGAGGGTAGATGTTATGTGCAAGATATTTCTAATCAAATTTTAGTTCAAGAAATCAGTGATTTTGTCAAAACACAGGAGGATCAACAAAGAGTTTTAGATCTTTGTGCCTCGCCAGGAGGCAAAACGGTAGGATTGGCTTGGAATGGATTTCAAGTAATTGCAACAGATAAAGACAATACACGTTTAGAACTTTTAAAAGACACTTTACACAGAATGAAACTAACACAAGTTCAAGTAATCAATAAATCTCAAATTAATATAATGCCTGATTTTGATTTAGTTTGGGTAGATCCTCCCTGCATGAGTACAGGGATATTGAGACGACATCCTGAGATCAGATGGATCAAAAAGGAAGAGGATGTAAAGGTAATGACCAAATTGCAACAAGAACTTATTTTAGAGGGCTGGAGAAAGGTAAAACCTGGTGGTTTTTTGGCTTATACGGTTTGTTCTATTTTAAAAGAAGAAGGCAGTGAACTTATCGAAAAAGCAAATCTTAAAAATCATGTTATAAAGCAATGGCTTTTGATGCCACATGAGTTTCCTTATGGTGATGCTTTTTTCGGCGCGTTACTTAAAAAATAGCCCACTTAAAAAATACTATTCATTTACCAGGTTAAAAGTGGACTACATCAAAACTCAAATGCATTCAAATTTAAAGCCACAATTGCTTGCCCTTGTCCACCATAAGATGATTTTAAACCAATATGGTACTCAACAGAAAACACAAGTGGAAGTCTGAACACAGCCTGACTGGCCAGTCGTATACCCGCGCCTAAAGACGGCAAAAAAAGTGAAGTGTTTGGAAAATAAACAGCTTCGACAAAAGTAAAACCAAAAAGATTTTCTACAAAAAACGGAAATGTTTCGAATCCTTTTAAAATATAAGAAAGAGGAAAGCGATAATCCAAAGATCCAATATTTACTAACCGTGTTTGAGTAATAAAATTTGGGTAGCCTCTAAGCGTTAAAGCGTCTAACGAGTTTTCAAAAGAATTAAAAAGCGAACTGGGTATAAAGCCCTGAACCACTATATTGGAATTTAGATTATTTGGATCAATGCGAGTACTCCAAGCTGTTCGTAAAAAAGGAACTAACACATGGTGTTTCCCGATCGTTATGTACTCCGTGTCTTTAAACAAAAACTTCCAGGTATTAATACCAGAGTTTAAAGACAGTTTTGTCCCAAAAAAAGTGTTCCTACCCCTCTCGGGTGATATTGCTAAACGTGAGCTCTCTGGATTTGTAAATGCGATATTAAAATTTACAGCTGGTATATATTGTGAAGCTTGAGTTGGTATTGTGTCACCCAGGTTGTATTTGTATTC
>JACRAO010000160.1 GCA_016213345.1 Bdellovibrio sp.
ATGGAAACAGAAGCCGAAAGATTGAAAAAACTCACAGACCGTATCAACAAAGCCGACACGCATTAAGGGCTTGTGACAAAATATTAAAAAACTAACTAAACTATGTTATTCATTATGTGCTACTTATTATGAAATGAAACTGTTTTTTGTGTTTTCTTCTTTTATCTGGTCATGTGCATCTGCTTTAAAAAGAAGCCTTTATTTTGCTAAACCAGAAAAACTCAGTATACCAGTAATCAGTGTTGGTAACCTCCAAGCTGGTGGCACCGGAAAAACACCTCTAGTAATCCTTATTGCTAAAGAAGCAATCCAGCAAGGATTGCGCCCTTGCATTTTGACAAGAGGCTACCATTCACAATGGGAAAAAACAGGTGGTGTCATCAGTCCCGGCTCACCCACTCCTGCTGTACTACAGTGTGGAGACGAAGCTGCTCTTATCTATGCAGAAGCCCCTCAAACGACCATTGTCATTGGCAAAGATCGTCTAAGTAATCTTAAAAACATAAGAGATTTTCATACATTATTTGATCTTATTATTTTAGATGATGGATTTCAATATCATGCAATTAAAAAAGACTTAGAAATCGTATTGATGACTTCATACACTCCGAAACAAAAAGTTTTTAGAGATTTTTATAGCTCGCTAAAACATGCCCAAATGGTTGTTTGGACAAAAGGTAATGCTTTACCAATAGGAGTAAAATCCGATGTTCGTGTAAGATTTCAGATTGCAAAGAATTTTTCGCAGGATAAAACCCATGTCTTTTTGGTTACAGCAGTTGGAGATCCAATCAGTGTTTTAGAAACAATAAGACAAACTAATTTAATAGTAAAAAAACACTTTGTTTTTTCTGATCATTACAATTATAAAAAGGAAGAGATCAAAAAAATCTTAGATGAATCACAAAAACTAAACTGTAAGGTAGTACTCACACAAAAAGACTGGATTAAGTGGAAAGAACATGAAATTTTAAGATCTGAAGTACTAGTTTTGGAAACAGAGGTCGTTTTTTTGCAAGGGAGAGAATATTGGAATCAAAAACTTTGGGATTTCTTATAATTATCTCTTTAAAAATAAGTGCTTGGATTTATTATTACTTGCCTAGAATTTTGCAGAAATTTTGCATAAAAGCTGTAAGCTTGTTATTCAGGCTCTGTCGATTTCGACAACAAGTGATTATAGATAATCTAAAAAGAGCTTTTCCAGGAGATTCAGAGACAATAAAACAGAGAAGACAAGCTTTATTTCAAGCTGCATATTGGCATTGGGCAAGTCTTGTTTTTGAGGTGCTTATGGTTTTTGGCCCAATGCCTAGGTTTATTAAAAAAAATGTGAAAATTTTAGGACTTGAAAATTATAAAAAAGCTTTGTCTAAAAACAAAGGAGTTTTCCTTCTTTCTAGTCATGTTGGAAATTGGGAGATCATGAGCGGATGCGCCAAAAATTATGATTTAAATTTAATGATTGTGACAAAAAAATTAAAACCAGCCTGGTTTCATAATGCGCTCGAAGAAAAGAGAAAACACCTTGGAGTATTATGTGCATATGAACCTAAAACACTTAAAGATGTCTTTAGACATCTAAAGAGTGGAGGTATAGTTGGATTTATTTTAGATCAATATACGGGCCCTCCCTCCAATATACGTGTCCCTCTTTTTGGTATTCCTGTTGGAACTAGTGCTGCTTTTGCAACTTTAGTAAAACGCACACAAGCCGAAGTTTTGCCAGTTGTAAATTATAGAAATATTGATGGTAAATTTATTATTGATTTGCAAAGTCCTCTGCATTGGATTGAACATCAGGATTTAGATCACGAAATAGCACTCAATACCGCTCATTATGTCTCTATTTTAGAAAAACACATTTTAGCTCACCCAGAACAATGGCTTTGGATGCATAAGCGTTTTAAGGGGGATCTGTCTCCCTTAAAAAAAAGAACGTAATTTCACGCTAACCGTAGACAGTATCAACATGTTCACTTAGAATAATAATAATAACAGGAAAAAGCATGACGCGACAAATAATATTGTTTGTTTTGCTGGCTTTTAATATGAGCTGTGCCAGTAAACCATTGAACAAGGATGATCAAGACATATTAAAACCCAAAGAATTACCTAAAGAACTATTTGACAAGTTTGAAGTTAAAGAAATCCAAGCAGGTGCGGATTCTATAATAGAAAAAAAGCCAACACTACCTAAACCTACAAAGAAAAGTACCAAAAAAAAGAAAAAACTTGTTTCGCAAATTAATGTGAACCCTTTGCCAACTCCACTTGAAAGTCACATTCCTTCACCACTTCCAAAAGAAGAGATTTCTGTGGTGTTTCCTCCTATGCCTTCTCCTAGTCCAAATTTTATGATTCTAGTGAGAAGACCAGAAAAAGACCCTATCAAGGTATCAGAACAAATGGTTTATGAAATCACATATTTTGGAATTGCAGCAGGCGATTTTGTGCTAACCGTATTACCATTTAAAAGTGTTAATAATCGCAAGGTGTATCATTTTCAAGGACATGCAATGAGTTCAAAACTTTTTAGCCTGTTTTATCGTGTCAATGATTGGGTAGAAACTTTTGTAGATTATGAAGGATGGTTTTCTCATCGATTTCATCTCACTTTGGACGAAACCAAACAAACTCGTGATTCTTTAGAACTCAATGACTCTGAGCGCAAAAAGTCTTTTTATTGGAATCGTTGGAATCACAAAACCAGGGGGTATACTGAAATTAAGGATTTTTTTTCAATCGAGCCATTTCCTCAGGACAGCCTTTCGGCACTATATTATTTAAGAACTCTCACATATGAGGATCAAAGTGAGATTAGGTTTCCTGTTGCTTCTGAAGGAAAATGTTGGTTTGCCAGTGTGACATTAGATAGACGTGAAATACTAAAAACACCACTTGGTAAGATACCATCTATTGTTTTAAAAATTGAAGCTCAGTATCAGGGAGTTTTAAAGAAATCGGGAGATAGCTTCTTATGGCTTTCTGATGACGAAAGAAGAATTCCGCTTCGTTTAGAGGCAAAGGTCAAAATCGGAACAGTTGTATCATCTATTAAAAATTATAAACCAGGGCTGTAAAACGTGATAATACTTCTAATTAATGTTTAACCGAGAATTTGCATTTAAAACCTACTGCAATCTCCGATATGCGGCGCCAGCAGCGCGTGCTCGAAGATTTTTAAGCTCAACATATCGCACCGGATATGCCTCGCTTAAAAACTTCTACGCGCGCGCTGCGGGCTTGCATCTCGGTGCTTTCGCTACGGTTTTAAATGCAAAATCTCGGTTTAAGATAGAGTCTATTTTAGTGCGTTCCCCTAATTGGATTGGTGATCAAGTTTTATCCTTTCCTTTTTTTTATCACTTAAGAAAACTCTATCCAAAAGCATACATCACGGCTGTATGTGTGGATTGGGTCCAAGATATTCAGTTTAAGGATTTAGTTGATGAAGTGTTTGTATTGCCACGCCCTTATAAAAACACATGGCCAGGAAAATTTATTGAAAAATTTGAAATTTTAGAAAATGCCTCCAGACAGTTAAAAAGTATTAGAAACTATGATTTGGCTATTATTTTACCAGGGTCTTTTTCTGCAGCTTGGTTAGTGTTTCGAGCAGGCGCGAAAAAACGAATTGGCTATGGGGGGGATGGAAGGAGTTTTTTACTCAATGACAAGCGCTATCATAAAAAACATGAAAAAATCCACAGAGCTCAAGCATTTTTAAATCTTTTAGAAGGTCTAGTGAATTTTAAAGCTGAAAATACTTTCCCAGGTGAGTTCTCTTTTTTTGATCCTATAAAATCGTGGCGTAATGTCGTGCCTTTGGAGCCTCCTGTAGAAAATTTTTGGGTCTTGGCGCCTGGATCCCAAGCTACCTCAAGGATGTGGCCAGCAGAGTATTTTCTTAAACTTTCTATGCTCATTTATGAGCAAACTCATATAAAAGGTGCTATTGTTGGCGGTGAGAACGAAGTTTCAATTGCAGCATGGCTTTTAAAAAATGGGAATAACTGTTTTTTAGATTTTACTGGTTGTGGAAGCGTAACATCTTATTGGAAATTATTTCAATACGCTGCATTCACAGTTTCTAATGACTCCGGTCTAGCTCATATGTCCTCTTTGTGTGGTTCTAGGGTTTATATTGTTTGGGGTGGAGGAAACCCTATACATACTCGACCACTTGGGCCAGGATTGATTTATATTAATTCACGCAGTGTGGATTGTTGGCCTTGTGAAAGAAATATCTGTTCAAAAAAGGGAACTGAAGAACTACAGTGTCTAAAAGGCATACACCCAGAAAGTGTCTTTAATGAAATTAAAAAGCATGGGCTTTTAGAGAAATATAAATGACTAGCGCAAAGATAAAA
>JACRAO010000161.1 GCA_016213345.1 Bdellovibrio sp.
CCTAATAATCCATGGGATAAGGTAATCATGGTAGAGGTGAAGATAAATATGCCTAATAACTTGCTATCGGAAAAAAATACTTTAGCATAACTCAAAAGGAAGGAATCTAATATAAACCTTAATCTTTCGGCATTCACCTCAGGGAAGCCTTTCTAATTCCTGTAAATAATCCACTGTCTCTGTTTCTCTGATAATGGATACTTCTCCTTTACTACTTATCATTACTACCTTGGGTCTTAAATGGATAAACTGCATCCATTGCGTATTATTGTAAGCGCCTACAGGACGAATAATAATAGCATCCTTTTTTTCTAAGTAAGGAAGCTTTATCTGGGGTCTGATTACATCTATCTGCATACATAAAGGACCGTAAATAACATGATCTTCCATAGGGTAACCTCTATCTACCGTAGAAATAATTTCATGATTATACCAGAAGGAAGTAAAGAGTAGATTCACCCCGGCATCAACAATAATTGCCCTCATCCCATTATTAAGTCTCTTGGTAGCGCAAACAGTAGTCACCAGTATACCAGCCTCATCTATTAACGCCCGACCTGTTTCCAGAATAAGAAGTGGCAATTCATCAGGCTTAAAATGAGATAACAATGGTTCGCAGATAGCCTCTGCGTATCGGTCAAAAGAAGGGACATTATCAACCGTAGATAAATATGTCCCTTTTAAGCTATTGTGAGAAGCAAAGCCTCCACCAATATCGATATATTTTATACTTACCCCTAATTCATCCTTTAATTTTTTGCTAAATTCAATAAGTTTTTCTACCTCTATCCTGTAAATATCTGCATCTAAAATAAAGGTGCCAATATGAGCATGAAGGCCGGTAATATTTATCTTTTCTCCTGAGACAGCCCTTCTTGCTGCTTGAAAAGCACTACCCGATTCAAGACTAAAACCAAATCTATCCCAGGCCATATAAGTTCCCAAAGCCATATTTACTCTTATGCCAATATCTATCTTTATTTCCATATCTAAAGCTATCTTCTCAAGATCGTAAATTTCATCTAAGTTATCAACATTGACTACAGCTCCATCACTTATTACCTCTTTTAATACTTGATAAGGCTTAAAAGGGCCATTAAATACAATATGAGAAGACTTGACGCCAAGTCTCTTGGCCATTTCATACTCCATGGAAGAGACAACTTCTGCCCACGAACCAAGATTATGAA
>JACRAO010000162.1 GCA_016213345.1 Bdellovibrio sp.
AAGATTGGGGAGTGAGATCAATTTTCCTGTTTTTTGCTCATAAGCACGAGAAAGATTTCCTAAAGTATTAGCTCCTTCGTCATTATAAAACGAAGCGTCCGGAAGTGCACCAGCACCAACTCCGTCTAGAACAATCCAAATGACCCTTTGCATAAGATTTGCCATTTTAATAAGTTTGAGGATTATTTATTTTTGAACCTGTGACAATCGCGACACTTGACGAAGTGCCAAGGCGATTGGCGCCAGCTTCGATCATTTTTATGGCGTCTTCATAGGTTTTAATTCCTCCAGAAGCTTTTACCCCCATGTCTGGTCCCACTACTTCTCTCATTAGCTTGATGTCTTCTATGGTGGCGCCACCACCACCAAAACCAGTAGAAGTTTTTACAAAATGAGCTCCGGCTGCTTTAGCTAAAGCGCAACCAATTATTTTTTCATTTTTAGTTAGACTTGCAGTTTCTAAAATTACTTTTACAGACACTGGTCTAACTGTTTCCACAACTTGACGAATGTCATTTAAAACAAGAGAATAGTCTTTTCCCTTTAGTGCACTAATATTAAGAACCATGTCAATTTCCTGTGCTCCAGCCAAGAGAGCTTCTTTTGCTTCGCATACTTTAGAGGCACTCGAAGCTGTTCCTAACGGAAATCCTACAACCGTTATTGGTTTTGTTTTTGAACCTTTTAGGACATCCGTAACTAGTTTAATATAGGTAGAATTTACACAAACTGTTGTGAAACCATAGGTTTTGGCTTCGGTGCAAATTTTTAGTATTTCTTCTTTTGTTGCGCCTGGTTTTAAGAGCGTATGGTCAATAAAAGCGGCTAATTCATTTGAATTCATAGTGATTTCTATCTATTCAGTTTTTACTTGAAGTGTCAAGTCGGATTAAAAAAGAAAACTATCATTTTTGAAATAATTTTGCTAGAATGGGAACTTAGGCAGAGGCTTTTCTAATTAATACTTTTGCATAGAGTCCTTATCAAAAAAGGAGATAAGATTTCCGCACATGCGGAAAGTGCTGCCAATATAGACGAAAAACAAGAAAATTTTATGATTTTTAGGAGATTAAATCAATGTCAACTGAACTTATTGTTAATTCATCTCTTCCAGAGATACGTATTTCATTACTTGAAAATGGAGAAATCCAAGAACTTTTAGTAGAAAGACCATCAGAAAAAGGAATTGTAGGAAATATTTATAAAGGGCGTGTGACCCGTGTTTTACCAGGTATGCAAGCTGCTTTTGTAGATATCGGTCTTGAAAAAGCCGCTTTTCTTTATGTAGATGACGTTTATGTGCATTCTCAAATTTGGGATGATGAAGAAGAAGAAGGTGGTGACTCTCTTATTGAGACAGAGTTAGAGGCACCAATTGTTCGTGAACAAGGAGAAAATGAGCTTTTACAAGTAGAATCAGAGAATGCACCTCCCTCAGATGATGAACCTTCCCCGGCAAATGAATCACCATCAGAGGAGGAGTCTGCTCAATCAGAGTTACCAAAGACTCAAACAGCGAATATAGAAACTTCTACTGACAACTCACCTGTGTCACCACAGCGTATGCGACGTGGAGGAAAAGTAGGCAGACAAGGAAGGGGAGGAGGACATTACAGAGGGAGACAGGGTAGAGTCTATTCTAATTCACGGGATAGACGAATTGCACCTCAAGTTTCACGTTTTCATAAAAGCGAAGTTAATATTCAGGACCTATTGCATGAAGGACAGGAAGTTATTGTTCAAGTAGCAAAAGCGCCTATTGCAACTAAAGGTGCACGATTGACGTGTCATATCAGTTTGCCAGGTAGATACCTTGTGTGTATGCCTACGATTGATCATGTAGGAATTTCACGCAAAATTGACAGAGAAGACGAAAGGCGAAGGTTGCGAGAACAAGTAGAGAATAATCGCCCCTCAGGAATTGGTTTTATTGTTCGTACAGCTACAGGACGTGGACAGTCAGAAAAAAGAATTAAACAGGATATTGATTACTTAACGAAACTTTGGGGTGAAATTAAAGAAAGTACGTCTTCTTCTACTGCGCCTTCTCTTGTGTATGAAGATTTAAATGCTGTTTTACGTTCCATTAGGGATTGGGTTTCAGAAGATATTGATAAAATTATAGTAGATTCTCGTTATTATTATAACGAAATTTTACAGTTTGTAAGTTATTTCATGCCTGTTTTAAAACAAAAAGTAGAACTCTACCATGGAGATATTCCCGTTTTCGATGCTTATAATATTTCTCCTGAACTTTCACGCGCTTTAGAAAGAAAAGTTTGGTTAAAGTCAGGTGGTTACATAGTGATTGATCAAACCGAGGCGTTAGTTTCTATTGATGTAAATACGGGAAGATTTGTTGGTAAGAAAAATTTGGAAGATACAATTTTGAGGACAAATTTAGAAGCAATCGAAGAAATTGCATATCAGCTCAGGTTGCGAAACTGTGGCGGGATTATTATTTTAGATTTAATTGATATGGAGCATGATGAAAATCGTTATCGTGTTTATAGAGCTCTTGAAGAAGCCTTAGAAAAGGACAAAGCTCGTCCTACTATTTTGAAGATTTCTGAACTTGGACTTATCGAAATGACCAGAAAAAGAACAAGAGATACGATGGTTCGAACGTTAAGTGAAACATGTGCTCACTGTGAAGGAAAGGGATTTATAAAGACAAAACAAACTGTTGCCTATGAGGTATTAAGAGAGATTGAGAGGATTGGCATTGATCGTCAAGCTACCAAATTTTTGGTTCAGGCACATCCTGATGTTATTGATATTTTGGCTTTTGACAACAAAGATACGTTAGATCAACTAGAGCGTCGGTACCGAAAGCAAATTTACTTGCAAGCGGTTTATGATTTTCATCCTGAACAGTTTGAAGTGAGTACTGATAAGACTATAAAAAAAGTTAGATTTGGTGAGAAGAGTTCAAAAGAATCTCCAGTGAGGACACCTAACCGAAAAGAAGCAGTAGAGAAAGTAACAGAAAATGTTATGCCTACGGCGGATGTTTCAATCCAGACTGAAAGTACAAACAGTTCTGATACTGTGACTGTCTCTGAAATAAAACCACAAGGAAAATCTCTAGGAAAACATCCAGGAAAACCAGAAGAAGAGTTTAATGAAGAAGATCGTTTGGCTTTTGTAAGGGCACAGGCAGCGCAAGATGCAGCCCTTGCTCAAGGAACATTATCTAAAACTCATAAGCGTATTGCGCCAGGAGCTCAAAGACCTCAACGAACAATGGGCAGCAGGTGGAGGGGACAGAGTAATAATCCAAGAATACGTAATCATCAAAACAACGATGGCGGAAGACAGCATCGTCGATTTGGAAGATTGGATAGAGACAGAAATTATCATTACAATAAAAATAGGCATTCTGAACCAAAGCCAGCAGAAACGAGTCAGAGCACTAAGCCAAATATTCAGCCAAATATTCAAAATGATACCGTCGGCCCAACAGAGGTTACCGTTACTACTACAACAGAAAATAAATAATTATTTCATAAACATAAACACTTGCCACTGTCCACGTTGGCAAATATAGCGATTATTTTTCCATTTTTTATCTCGCCATAGATGAATTAAAAACATATCTGCCCATGTCATCCACGCAGAATACAGTCTGGGATATTGTGCCGGGGTGCCTTCGATCCATTTTTCCTCTTGGCTAAAGATTTCTGGAACAACAACGGCCTCAATATTTTTGCCGTGTTCTATAGCCAAATTAGCACGGGTATGAAAATCATTTGTACGAGTAAATCGCCAATCCGGATGACGACGCGAGAGTTCTATTGTTATGTCTGGAAATGTGGGATCCCAAACCCTAAAAGGTTTAGGATAGTTTAGTGTAACTTCGAGTTTATTTAAGCGGCGTTCTACGCAATCAATCAGATCATAATAGGTGGTCCAATTCCAACTTCTGCTTTTGTGCATTTCTCTGTACTGGTCATAAGTGGCATAAACAAAAATGAAATGATTTGGTAGTAATAAACACAAAATGCTCATTAAACTGATTTTATAAATCAGCTTTTTTTGTTGAATCCATAATCTAAAAATCAATATTCCAGCAAAAGTCCAAACTGAAATGTGTAAAAAATAAATAAACCAAACTTCAGGTTTTGAACTCCAGAGCCAAATAGCGCCTAATATCCATCCAGAAGCAGGAGGCAAGACGGGTAATTTTGGATCTTGTTTTTTTGTTATAAATGCGGGGATAATTATCCCTAAAATTAGGGATAGTCCAATAAAAACCCAAATTATCCACGACACTATTTGGAGACTTGAGTGCCAGGTAGTTGGAGCACCCATATTTTGAAAGAGACTAGAGAGAGCTTTTTCTAAATTCGAAACCCAATCATTTTGAATGGCTAGCCTAGTCCATTGTGTGTGCATTTGGATTATGAATAAATCATAATGAATGACTACTGTAATTAGCCATGGTGTGAGATAAAGCGCAGTTTTTCCTGCTGTTTTTGAGATACTTTTTAGTGATTGGTTTGCTAAACCGAAAGCTGCTGGAAATAACAAATGAATAGCATTAAAATGAGCATAAGCTGCAAGCGCTAATAAACAAGAAACCGGATCCCAAATACCTTTAGCTTTCAATTTTTCAGGAAATCCAAAACTTAAACCTAGTACCATGGCTAATCCACAAAGCCCAACAAACGATTCAGGTCTTACTAACACAGAAGCCCAACGGTGTATTGGATCTAAAGCAAACAGCAGAACAATAAGTACACATAATACAAATGGAAGTTTTTTTTTGTAAAATACAAAACCTATAAGCACTCCACTTAGTGTCCAAAATAAAAGTGGCCAAAATTTAATAGCAAAGCTGCCATCAATGCCGATAAATCGTCCTACACCCAACAGAATAGGATATAGAGGCATAGTGTTAAAATTAAAAATTTTGTATGTAGGTTCAAATGGAGCTTGCGAGAGCATCACCCACTGTGGAGGCCATGTAAAAAGGTCTTTGGCTACAAAATAAAAAGCTGAATCATCTGGCCACGGTACTGGTACGAATGCTAACACCGAAAACCACACAAATAATGTAAATATAATAGGAATTAAAAATAGGATTATCATCACTGGCGTATAAATTTATCCGGATTCAGACCTTCTCTTTTTATATCTTCTCTAACCATAAGTGATACCAGATCTCTAAATGACATAGTAGGTTTCCATCCTAGTTTGTTCTTAGCTTTAGTGTGATCTCCAACGAGTGCGTCCACTTCTGTTCTACGAAAATTAATAGGATCTATTTTTACAAATTCTTGCCAATCCCTTCCTATTATTTTAAAGGCAAGTTCTAAAAATTCCTTTACAGAGTGTGTTTCGCCTGTAGATACTACATAATCATCTCCTTGCGGTTGCTGGAGCATGAGCCACATAGCTTCGACATAATCTTTTGCAAAACCCCAGTCTCTTTTAGCATCTAAGTTGCCCAAATATAGCTCTTTTTGTTTTCCAGCTAGAATTCTTGCTAAACCTTTGGTTATTTTTCTTGTGACAAAGGCTTCTCCTCTACGCGGAGATTCATGGTTGAACAGAATTCCGTTGGTGGCATGCATATGATAGGCTTCTCGATAGTTTACTGTGGACCAAAAAGCAAAAACTTTTGCGCAAGCATAGGGGCTGCGTGGATAAAAAGGTGTGGTCTCTTTTTGTGGAGTTTCTTGAACTTTTCCAAACATTTCAGAACTTGATGCTTGATAAAAACGAGCTTGGCTTCCTGTTTCTATTATTGCATCAAGGATTCTTAAATTACCTAAACCTGTAACATCTCCAGTATACTCAGGTATGTCAAAACTCATTCTCACATGGCTCTGAGAGCCTAGATTATAAACTTCATCAGGTTTGATTTTTTGCATAAGGTGAATTAAACCTTGGGCATCTGTAAGATCTCCATAATGCAAATAAAATGGTTTGTCTTTATATTTTGGATTATCAAAAATTTCATCAAGCCATTCGTTTTTAAATGACGTTGTGCGCCTAATGACTCCGTGTACTTCGTAGTCTTTATCTAAAAGAAATTCTGATAAATAAGAACCATCTTGTCCAGTAACTCCTGTAATAAAAGCTTTTTTCATAGTGATTCCATAAAAACATAAAGTATTCTATGATGTCAAAAGGAAACGTCATTATATGTCAAAAATGTTAAAAATCGGATTAACTGGTTCTATTGGAGTTATGGGGCAGATTTTAAAAAATAATTTTCAAAATTATTTTTGGGATTGTTTTTCTGGTGATATTTTAAATACAGATGATGTCAATGCCTGGTTAAAAAACTCTCATTCGTGGGATGGGCTTATTCATTTAGCAGCCATTGTGCCTATACACGTTGTTAAGCAGGATCCAATACATGCCTTAAGAGTCAATGTTGAAGGTACATGCCGATTGTTGGAGTGTCTTAGTAAAAACTTATCTAAACTACCTTGGCTTTTTCTGGCCTCGACTTGTCATGTTTATGCTTCGAGTCATAAATTCTTAAAAGAAACAGATTCTACATTGCCAATTAGTATGTATGGGTTGACTAAACTTCAAGCTGAACAGTGGGCAGGTGTTTATGAGAGAAATCAAGAATTTAATATTTGTATTGGCAGGATTTTTAGTTGTAGTTCTAGGTTGCATCCAAAATCTTATTTTATACCATCAATGATCGAAAAGATTTTGAATGCTCCACGCGGCGCTGCTTTACAAATACGTGGTTTAGATGGAGTGCGGGATTTTCAAAGCGCTGGTCATGCGTGTAAGGCAATTGAATTTTTATTTCAAAAAAGAGCAACTGGAATTTTTAATATTGCAAGTGGAATGCCAGTTCGTCTGTTTGACGTTGTAAAAAGACTCCAAAAAAAATTAAATCGCGAAGATTTGATTATTACGCCACTGGATGAAGATGTTAGCAGCTTATCTGCAGATTTAGAGAAACTGCGTAGTTTGGGATTTGTGCCGGGAGTGGATTTAGAAAGCTTATTAGACGAAGCTATTGCTGCATATACTACTAAAGATTAAGCATAAGATTAATGGAGGTTTTTTATGCGTTTTATTGTCATGCTGATGTTGCTAAGTTTGTGCTCTTGTTATAACACAAGCGCTGTGCGATCAGTTACACCACAAGAAGTTATGGGACTGCTTAGGAATGATTTTGCAATCTTAGTTGATGTGCGAGAATCTGAAGAACTAAAAGATGGTATGGCTCAGGGCGCCATTTGGATGCCGACTTCTAAGATCGAAAGTGACGAAAATGCTTGGAGAGAGTTTGTTTCAAAACTTTCAAAAGCCAAAGAAATCATTTTTTATTGTGCTGCTGGTGTACGTGCTGAAAAAGTAGCTAAAAAATTAGCTTCTTTAGGGTTCAAGACAGCAAATATGGGTGGGTTTTCGGATTGGGTTAAGACAGGTCTGCCTATACACTATCAAATGACTTCTTTCTGAAGTTGCCTCTCTTTAGTGTTCGGATTATACTATTTTACAATAGACTTTTAAATTGGGGAGGCTGCATTGAAAAAAATTTTATTACTTTTGTACTTTATTGTTTGTTCTCATTTGGCATTGGCTAAAGATGATATTCAACTTCAAAATGCCAAAAATGTAAGGATACTTCGAACCACACCGCAAGCTGAGCAAATTTTAGATTTGCAATTTCAATCAAGAGAGTTAGAAGTTACTTCGACATTGGTAGAAGGGGAGAAAAAAGATTCCGTAGTTTTGAATGGAAAATATGATCAACCAGGAGGCACTCTTAAGGTAAATAAAAAACAACTTAAACTCGCTCCAGATGGTAGTTTCAAATTAAAATTTCGACTAAAATCACCAGCCACAGATTTAGTTTTCACTGCTGTCAGCAAGGATGGCGTAGAGCACAATGAAACTATAAGCATAGCAGCACCAGGTGAGTTAACTTCTAGCTCTTCTAAAGCGTTTCACACACAAGTGTTTAATCTTGGTGTTGGATTTAGCTTAATCACTTATTCTGATAAAAATTATTCGAGTTATGCAGAAAAAGCAATCACTGCAAAACTGTCTTTAGGTACTCAATTAACTTATAGTTGGAGTTGGGGTATAAATGCTTTTGTTACTGCACTGCCGATATCCAAAAGCGGCAGTATTACAGCGCGTTATGTGGGCGCCAATGTCAGAATTGGCTATCTGCTCTCCTCAAAAAAGTCCTCGTGGAAATTTAGTTTAATGGGTGGGGCATATTACCTAACAATGATTGTTTCTAGTGCTGATCTTGGATTTAAAAACATGATGGGCCCACAACTTTATCCATATTTATTAAGAGTATTTCAAAATGGAAATTCACTGCAGTTTTATGCAAAATATTCTCCTGTAGGAAATGGATTTAAAATTTTAAGTTTATCAAATCGTGAAATTGCTGCGGGAGGGGCTTATTCGTTTGGGTTTAAAAATGGCCACGCATTGTCAATAACGGCAGATTTGTCAATGCTTCAGCTAACTTTTCCTAATCAAGCAAATGATTTAATTAAAACTACTAGTATTACATTTGGCTTAAGTTATGGTATATAGCCATGCTTATGGACGTGCAAGGATTAACAGAAGAAATTAAACAAAAGAGTTCCTTTGTTGATGATATTTTCACAGAAGTCTCACAAGTAATTGTAGGGCAACGCACTTTGTTAGAAAGATTGTTGTTAGCTCTTCTTTGTGATGGGCATGTTTTGCTAGAGGGACTGCCAGGACTTGCTAAAACCCTTATGATTAAAACACTAGCTGATGCAATTCATGCTGATTTTCAGAGGATACAGTTTACCCCGGATTTGTTGCCCTCTGATTTGGTGGGGAGCATGATTTTTAATCAAAAAACATCTGATTTTTTGCCAAAAAAAGGTCCTATTTTTACAAACTTGGTTTTAGCAGATGAAATCAATCGCTCACCAGCTAAAGTACAAAGCGCACTTTTAGAGGCCATGGGCGAAAGACAAGTCACTATTGGCGAAACTACTCATTCTCTTAATGAACTTTTTGTTGTTTTGGCCACTCAAAACCCAATCGAACAAGAAGGCACTTATCCTCTGCCAGAAGCACAACTAGATCGTTTTTTATTTAAAATAAAAATTCCATATCCAAATTTGGCGGAAGAAAAAACTATTTTAAATAGAATGTCAGGAGTCGCTCCTCCTAGGGCTAAAAAAGTTTGTCATCCCACAACTCTGCTTGAAGCAAGAGAGATTTGTACTAAAATATACATGGATGAAAAATTAAAGGATTATATTTTGGGCATAGTTTTTTCTACACGATATCCTGAGAGAATGGGCCTTAATGATCTAAAGCAAATGATACAAGTCGGAGCTTCGCCAAGGGCTACGCTTGCTTTAGTGAAAGCTAGTCGGGCAAGTAGTTTTATTAGACACCGCGGATATGTTACACCAGAGGATGTAAAATCAATTGCATATGATATTTTGAGGCACCGCATTATTCTCTCTTTTGAAGCCGAGGCTGAAGGGATAGACACTGAATTTATTATTAAGAAAATTTTAGAGAATGTAGAAGTTCCTTAATGCTTTCAGAAGAACTTATCAAAAAAGTAAAATTTATCGAAATCACGACGCGGCGGCGGGTAGAAAGCTTTATGTCTGGACGCTTCAAAAGTCATTTCAAAGGTCATGGTATGCAGTTTTCTGAACATCGTATCTATGTTCCAGGAGACGATGTGCGGCATATGGATTGGAGAGTGACAGCGAGGTCCCGGGAACCACTAATTAAAAAATTTGAAGAAGAACGCGAACTCACTGTTTTATTACTCGTGGATGTTTCTGCTTCAAAAAATTTTGGTAGCAATGAAAAATTGAAATCTGAAATAGCGGCAGAAATTGGTGGAATGCTTACTTATGCAGCTACACGCACAGGAGATAAAGTAGGCGTGCTTTTATTTAGTGAAGATATAGAAAAAATTATTCCCCCCAAAAAAGGGAGAGCGCATATTTTAAGAGTTATTCGAGATCTATTAACCTTTGAGCCTCAAAAGAAAAAAACTGATTTAGCAAAAGCTTTAGAAGCAGCTTTTCATATTATGAAGCACTCAGGTGTTATTTTTATTATCAGTGATTTTATGACTTCAGGATATGAATTGTTCTTAAAAAAGCTATCCTTGAAGCACGATGTCATAGCAATTGTCATCGAAGACCAGAGAGAAAAACAAATGCCCGAATTGGGCAGACTTTGTGTTTTTAATCCAGAAATAGGGCAAGAAAACTTAGTGGATACTGGTTCTTATGTTTTTAAAGAGTGGTTTAAGGAATATCAATTGAATTTTGAAAAAGAAAAAGCACATATTTTTAAATCAAAAAAGATGGAATATCTAAAAGTCTTAACACATGAGGATTATGGTAATGCGGTTGTTAAGTTTTTTAGGACAAGAAAAAGGTACTAAATGAATGAATATGCGTATCCCAAAAGTAATTTATTTAAAAATACCTAAATGAGATGTGACTATGTTGATAAAATATGGAATACTTAGATCTGCTGCTTGTCTTGCTATACTTGGTCTGCTCTGTATGAGTGGAGTTTTGGCGCAGTCCAATGCCGAAGATACTGTGTTGGATTTTTCGGTTGATTTCCTTTACACGCCTCCGCAGAAAATTTTTGCTGGAGATAAACTTTTTTTTAAGATTAAAAACACGTCATATTTTATAAAAGAAAAACCAGGTATTTCTATAGGGCCTTTTCCAGATCAAGGTTCACTAGAAGAACAGGGTTGGAGCATAGAGACCAAAACCGAGGATTCATCACTAGATGAAATTCAGTTTATGGCCATTCCTCTGAAAGCAGGAAAAGTGTCTCTTCCTGCTTTGTTATTGAACGACAAAGATGGCCATACTTTTGGTAGAACCAAACCAATTGCATTAGAAATTCAATCCGTTATTGACCCTAAAGATCCAAAAGCGAACCAATTAGCTGACATGCAACCACCAGTTTCTCTTGCGTTTCCTGTCGCGTTTGTTATTGCGCTTTGCCTTTTAGGGATTGTGCTTATAGGAGTTGTTTTTTACTGTATTTATTTGATTTATAAAAAATGGAAATTACCTAAAACAATTGCAATTGATAAAAATATCATTCAAAAATCAGAAGACGAAGTCGCTCTTTGGGCTCTTTTAGAATTAGAAAAACAAGATTTAATTTCGAAAGAAAAATATAAAGCTTATTATTTTAGAACTTCTGAAATTTTAAAACAATATATCGGAAAACGCTATGAGTTTGATGCGCCTGAATCCACTTCGATCGAAATTGTAGAAAAATTAGAAAAAAATGTTTTGTCTCTAGAATATTTAAATGCTCTGCGTAATTTATTTTCTGATATGAGTATGGTAAAATTTTCTGACAAAAAACCAGACGCAAAAAATGCAAAAGACGTGTTACAAAGCGTTAGAGATTTTGTTTTGAAAACCAGAAAAATAAAAGTTCAACCTGTATTAACAAATGGAAACAGTTCATGACATTTAAGTATTGGCCCATTTTATTGTTAATTTTATTACTACCTGTTGTACACAGGTTTTGGTTAAAACGAAATTCACCACCTAGAGTTTTTTTCCCAGTGTTTATTCCAGTTTCTGTTGCTAAAAAAAATCCAACTTTTTGGCTATTGTTGTTTAAATATTTAGCATTGATTTTGTTTTTAATTGCACTTTCTCGACCTCAGACGAGTTTTTACCAGATCGATCGCAAGGTCAATGGTGTGGATATCATGATGGTTATGGATGTTTCAGATAGTATGGGCGCAGAAGATCTTTCAGAGAAATCCCGTCTTGAAGTTGCCAAAGAAACTATGGAACAATTTATACGTGGTAGAAAAAATGACCGCATTGGATTTATTATCTTTAGCGGTGAACCATTAACTCTGGTTCCGCCTACTTTGGATTATGGATTACTTTTGAGAGCAATTCGCGAAACACAAATGGGAAAACTCAAACAGGGCACAGCGATAGGAGACGGTCTTTCATTGGCTGTTAATCGGTTGAGAAAGTCTAAAGCCAAAAGCAGGGTGATTATTTTACTTACTGATGGCGAAAATAATGTTGGGCAAGTGGATCCTGCTACTGCTGGTGACTTAGCTGCAGGTTACGGCCTTAAAGTTTATACAATTGCGATTGGGAGTGAAGGAAGAGTTCTCGTTCCTGTTAAAATAGAAACTCCATTTGGAGTAGTTGTAAAAAAGCAAATAATGGAAAACCAGTTTAATGTAGATTTGCTAAAACAAATTGCTCAAGTCACGCAAGGTAAGTTCTATCGAGTGACTGATGCTAAAACGCTGGATTTGGTTTTTTCAGAGATAGATCAGCTAGAAAAATCTGAAGTCAAGACTCATGAAAAAGTAAAATATAATGATATATTTCAAGAGCCTCTTAAATGGGGATTTTGTTTGTTAATCGTAGCTCAATTTTTAGAGCTTTTTTGGTGGAGGGTTCTCTTATGACAATTCAGATAATACTACCCGGAGGGCGAGCATGACTTTATACTCTCCAAAGTGGCTTTTATGTTTAATTGGAGTTTTGCTGTTTATAGTTTTTTTATTTTGGGATCGAAAAAAAAGAAAAGAAAAGTTTAGTTTTTTTGCAAAAGAAGTCATGTGGTTCAAAATTGCTCCTGAATTGGATTTTAGTGCGCGAATAAAAAAAGGTCTTTTTTTATCTCTTGCTTTTATATTTTTTATTTTGGCACTAGCTAGACCACAGTGGGGAAGTCACGAAGAAAATATCCCTCTAACGGGTTTGGATATTATCGTTGCTTTAGATGTTTCAAATAGCATGTATGTCGAAGATCAGGTTTTTAGTCGTCTAAAGCTAGCAAAACATTTTATCAAATCCATGTTAACACGTTTGTCTGGAGATAGAGTAGGGGTTGTTGCCTTTGCAGGTAGTAGTTACTTGGCTTGTCCTCTAACAACAGATTTAGATTATGTTTTAGAAATTATAGAAACATTAAGTCCTGAGTCAATTACAAATCAGGGTACACAAATAAAAACCGCTTTAGAGATTTCTTCACAGGCGCTATCAAGAGCTGCCGAAGACAATACTTTGTTAAAAGAAAAAGGTATTTTTTCTAAGGTGTTAATTTTGATTTCAGATGGTGAAAATTATGAAGATGGGGCGGAAGGTATTGCTTCTCATCTGAAAACTGAGGGGATTTCGTTTTTTGTTTTTGGTATTGGTACACAAAATGGTGCTCCAATTCCTATTCGTGATGAAGCTGGTTTTTTGAAAGGCTATAAAAAAGATCGCCAAAATCATACAATAATAAGTAAATTTTCACCTGATTTTTTACATCAGCTTGCTAAAAATGCTGGAGGGAAGTATTGGACGTTATCTATCAATGAAGCTGAGCTGGAGGAATTCTTGGCGGAGATAAAAACATTGAGTAGAGGAAATTATGGAGAAAAAAAATATCTTGTATACGAAGAAAGATATCAAATACCACTTGTTTTAGGGATTATATTTCTTTTACTGGAGTTGTCTTTGGCTATGCGAAAAACCACCAGATTATTGATGTTTTTATTATTTTTTATAAATTCATTGGGTAATGCTGCCACTCCAGTTGAGACTTATTTAGAAAATGAACAGGGTGTGAGGGCATATAAAAAAGGAGAGATGGAAGAAGCTAAACAAAAATTTAACGCGGCACAGGCTCGTGATCCAGAATCACTGGAGCTCAAATACAATCAAAGTGTTATGGAAGCAGCACAAGGAAATTTAGAAAAAGCAGCTAAAGGTTTTTCAGAAGTAGCAGAGCAAGCCAAGCAGAAAAGGAATCAAAATTTGTCAGAAAAATCTTTTTTTAATTTAGGTGAACTTCATCAAAAAAAGGGGGATGTAAATGGAGCACTACAAGCTTATCTCCAGGGGATAGATACAACAAAGCAAACAAAAAACGAAAAATTAGAAAAGGATATTCGTAAAAATATTGAACTCCTGCAAATGGCAAAAAAGCAACAACAAGAGCAAAATCAAGAACAAAATAAAGAACAAGATAAAAAACAAAAGCAGGATCAAAAGCAATCGCCAAATAAAACTCCAAATAAAAATGACGACCAGAAGAAAGAAGATTCTAAAAATAATAAGAATGAAGACAAAAAGAAGGATGAAGAACCAAAAGCAAAAGATTTCAAACATGATAAAATGAACAAAGAAGATGCTGAACGGGTTATGGCAGAGCTTGCAGAGAGAGAAAAAAAGTTACACAATGCAAAAAAACACGTTGGAAAACAAACTAATTTAGAAAAGGATTGGTAACATATAATGAGTAATATATAATGAGTAATATATAATGAGTAACATAGCTTAGTTATGAAAAATTATTTTTTATACTCTATATTTTTATTTTTACCATTTTATGGGCTCGCAGCGGATAGTGTTAAGTTTTCTGTCGAAGCTGAACGGCCAGAAATAAGTCTAGATGAGTCGCTTTCTATAAAATTTTCAGTTCGTGCTGAAGGTAACCCAAGTGTTACTGAGCCTTCATATGATGCTTCTGATTTCGAATTATTAAGTGAATTCCCGAGCACGTCAATTGAGTCTAGTTGGATTAATGGCAGAGCTTCTATGCAATCTATTCAAGAGGTCACAAAGATACTAAAACCAAAAAAAACTGGTGTTTTAGAAATTAAAAATATCAGTATTAAAGTTGCAGGAAAAACCTACCACGCAGATGACTTAAAAATACGCGTAGATGTATCTGGTCGTGTGTCACCGCCTGCACAAAGTTATGGTGGCCAGGGATTAGAACCCAGAGATTTAGGTAAAGGTTCCGGGCATAGTAGAGCGTTTTTTTTAAAAGCAGAAGTTAATAAACAAAAAATATATAAAGGTGAACAGTTAATTATTAATTATTACCTTTATAGACAAGTCAAAATGTATGATATTTCGGTCAGAAAATATCCTGAACTCAATGGTTTTTTAAAAGAAGAGCTCGAAATGCCAGTTCAGGGCACAAGTTTGGATTCTGAGCAGGTTGTTGTGTCTGGAGTATCTTATTATCGATCGCTTTTAGCGCGCTATGCCGTTTATCCTCTTAAGGAGGGTAGGCTTCAGGTGGATCCACTTATGCTTCAGTTTAAATACATACGCGAACGTGGGGGATCGTCTTTTGGTGATACAGATGATGAGGATTCATTTTTTGGATTCAAAGGTTTTAATCGATTATTACCACTAGTTGGTACTTCGCAAAGTGAAATAGTTTCTATTGATGCTGTGAGTATACCACAATACGGAAAGTCCATGTCTTTTTCTGGAGGTGTAGGAGATTTTAGTTTAGTTACAGCAGTTGATAAGTACGAAGTACATGCCAATGAGGCTGTAACTTTGACGCTAAAAATAGAGGGCAAGGGCAATGCTTCGTCTATCGAAGAACCTAAAATTCAGTGGCCAAGCAGTATAGAAATTTTTGATTCAAAAGGACATTCGAAATCTTCTTTAAATGGGATAGGTGAAAAAATCTTCGAATTTGTTCTCGTGCCTAGAGCTCCAGGCAAAGTTCAACTGCCTCAAATTGAATTTAGTTTTTTTGATCCGCAGCAAAATAAATATGTCACTCGTGTTTCTAATACAATAGAGATCAATGTTTTAGATCCGCTGCCTGGCAGCGCTCTTCAGGCAGCTAAACCTCATGTTTTAGAGCAAGGTATAGAAATGCCAGGGCTTAAGCCGCTTGATCAGTTATTTAGTAAAACCGATGAATGGAAACCTGATTGGAAAGTGCCACAATACATAAGTTTTATTTTGATTTTTTTATTGGCCAGTATGGTTTCTTTTGATACAGTTAGAGCTGTAACTCGAAAATATAATAAAGAATATTTTGCAAGACTTAAGCTTAAGAAGTCTAAAACTTGGGAACAGTTAGAAGATAAAGCAAAAAAAGCAGCTCGTGGTGTGTCTTCGTGGAATGACGTAGTTAAAGATTATGAGTTTCTATCTGGTGCTCTTTATGACGCAATTGATCAAATTTATCCTATAGGTGCTAGAGCGCTTTCTAGGGTTGATTTGAAGATGGTGTTAGTAGATGAAAAAAATGTTTCTGATGTACTTTGGAAACGAATTGAACTGCTTTTAGAGTATGCGGAAATGGTTCGTTTTGCTACTTCAGCAGGGGTTATAAAAGAGGAAGATGCATGTAGCAAGCTTCGTCCGTGGGTTAAGGAAGGTAAAAAAATTCAATCGGAGCTATTTAAGAGTAAGAAATCTATGTAAACATTACGGAAACAAACCCCGCAGTAGCATTGCACGATTTAGGCGATCAACGCCTGCAATTAGGGCTGCTGTTTTCATACCACACTTGTAATGAGTCTGAATTTCTATCACTTTTTTGAATGCATTTGATAAAACTTCTGCTAGTTTTTCATTAACCTCAGTTTCGTTCCAAAAGAAATTTTGCATTCCCTGAACCCACTCAAAATAAGAAACAATCACGCCTCCTGCATTACAAAGAATATCAGGAATAATAAATGCACCTTTTTCTTCTAAAACTTTCGAGGCTTCAGCGGTTATAGGACCGTTTGCTCCTTCTGCAATAATTTTTGCTTTCACATTTCTAACATTGTTTTTTGTTATTACCCCATCAATTGCTGCAGGAATTAAAATATCAACTGGTAACGCAAGTAGATCTTCGTTTGATATGGGCTCAACATCTTTTTTGTACTCGCTAAGTGTCATTCCAGGCTGGCCCGACTGGCCAGTCTGGAAAGTTTTATATAATTCTGAAATATTAAGTCCATTTTTATTATAAACTCCACCTGTGTAATCACTTACTGCGATTACTTTTGCGCCGCGTTGGGCAATTTCGTAAGCCGCCACGGCACCTACTTTTCCAAAGCCGTGAACAGCTACGCTGGTATTAGCATCTAAGCGTAGTGAAGTTCGTTTTGACTGTGCCAGATGTTTAATTGCGTGTTCGATTGTATATATCACGCCGCGTCCTGTGCTTTCGGCTCTACCTAAAGAACCGCCAATTTCGATAGGCTTTCCTGTCACAACACCGGGGATTGCAAAACCTTGCTCTTGCGAATAAGTATCCATCATCCAGGCCATTGTTTGTGAATCAGTGCCAATGTCTGGAGCAGGTACATCTCTGTCTGGACCAATGATCATGTTGATTTCACTCGTGTATCGTCGCGTGAGTGCTTGTGCCTCTTGTCTAGACAGCTTGTTAGGATCGACTCTTATGCCTCCTTTAGCTCCACCTAATGGCAAACCCACAAGTGAGCACTTAAAGGTCATAAGCATGGCAAGGCCAGCAACTTCTGATAAATTAACGTCA
>JACRAO010000017.1 GCA_016213345.1 Bdellovibrio sp.
AATTCTCTTGGTTTTCTATTTTTCCAATTTCCTTTTCCGTAAGCATAAGCGGCCAATAATGGAAAAGCAATTGTTGCTTCCGAATAAACCATTTGCTCAAAGCTTGTAGACACTTTGCCCCACGAAGAGGCTTCGCGTAAAGTAGAACCAGAAAGAGCCCCATCTCGTTCGTCGGCTACTGTGATTTGTATTGCATACTTATGCATTGGCGCTTCTTTTTCTAAAAGCTCTGCTGCTACTACAGTATCTTGCGCAAAGTTTTTTGGAACACCTCCGCCAATCATCACAAGCCCTGTCTCTTTGGTTGCAAGTTTAATTTGTGTAAGTTCTAAAAAATCTTTTACAGAATCAATACTGACATGCTCTTTTTGATGTTTCGTTTGGTGAAGTATTAAGCCAAAGCCAGCGCTGCAATCACTAAAGGCAGGTACAAAAATAGGCACATTTTTCTCATGACAAGCGAGTACTACGCTTTCTCTGTTCTTCGCATGCTGACTTAAATAAGTTCCCATTTCTTTTATAAATTCTCTAGAACTGTATGGGCGTGGTCTTAGGTCGTCTGCAATTTTACAAACTGTGTTGTCACACGCTCTCAGATCATCTTCGTCAATCAGTGTGTCGTAAATACGATCAATCATCATGTCTCGTAGTTCATTGTCATCTAGGAATGGCGTGCCTTTGTAATGTTTAAATCCAAGACACTCAAAAAAATCTTGATCTACCATAATGGCTCCCGTTGAGACAATTGCATCCACCATGTTGTGTTTTACTAAATCTAAAACTATGTTTTTTAGTCCGGCGCTAAAAAGTGAACCTGATAAACAAAGAATAATAGAACAGTTTTGGTCACGTAGCATTTGATCATAAATTTCACATGCCCGTCCGAGATTTCTCGCCTGAAACGCCGTTTCTTTCATGGCATCCACTAAAGCTACAACATCGTATTTTTTAATATCAATGTGTTTTATTTCTTTTGTCAAAAGTTCTTCTTTTTTTAGTTTCATTTTACTAACTCCTTTTATATTTTACAACGCTGCTCTTGCGTTAGATTTTATTTTGCACATTTTTAAAGACTGAATCAGCTTTTTTTGACTTGTGAGGCTTATGGTAACCAAAGGCAGTCTTAAGATATTTTTACACCAACCCGCATAAGAGAGTGCAAATTTAATAGGAGCTGGATTGGTTTCAATAAATAAGTCCCTAAATAAAGGGTAATAAAACTGATGCAATTCTTTAGCTTTCTGGTGATTCCCAGCCTCAAACGCTTTTTGTATGGCTGTCATTCTGCGAGGAAACAAATTACTGGCTACTGAAACAACGCCGGTAGTGCCTACAGCTAGAGATGGCAAGAACAGAGCGTCATCTCCTGAAAGTAGGTCGAGTTTTTTATTTGCCAATATGAGTTGATTTTTAATTTCACTTAAAAATGCTAAATTTCCAGACGCTTCTTTTAGTGATGTAATGTTTGGATGACCAGCTAGTTTTATTATGGTTTCAGCTGTCAAAGATACTGCAGTTCTGCCTGGTACGTTGTAGAGCATAATTTCGCAGTTGACTTTATCTGCAATGTTAAGAAAATGTTTTTCCAAACCAGTCTGTGTTGGTTTGTTATAATACGGAGTTACCAATAATAATCCATGTACTCCTTGCTGAAACGCCCATTTTGAAAGCTCTAAAGTTTCAGCAGTATTGTTTGTTCCAGTTCCTGCCATAACTTTGGTTTGTGAGCCTTCGAGTTCTTCTAGAGCTATTTGAATCAGCGTTTTCTTTTCTGTTTCAGAGAGTGTAGCAGCTTCTCCTGTTGTTCCGCAGGTGATTACGCCAGTTGCTTTGGCTTCTTTTTGATTTTTTAAAAGTGCTTTAAAAGTGGATAACTCCAAGTTTCCGTGTTGATCAAATGGTGTAATAATTGCAGTCCAAACGCCTCTCATATTTTATAATTTCATAACATGAAAAAAGGTGATTTGTTACAGTAATCTTACTCAAACAATGATTTTCTAAGCGCCCAACCTATTTCTAGAGTAGTCGTTCCTCCAGTCACAACGCCTAAAAGCCAAATGAGAAAGATACTGCCAAAAGTGATTTCTGCTCCAAAGCACAGCAGGAGTCCGGTAGATACCAGAGCTGTGATGAGAAATGGAAGGCCTGGAAATCTTTTTAAGACTCTTAATTCTTCAGGTTTGAGACTCAAAGCCGCTAATAGTGCACTTAGGCTAACAAAAAACACACCACATCCGAACATGCACACATGCTCTCCAAACTTTGTAAGAAAGTGCATGACATTAAAAGCATTATTTGAAAATCCAATGCCAAATTGTGGACAAAATACTAGTGTCATACTTCCTGCTACCAGGTGTAGCAGAAACAGTTTTGTTAGTACTAAGCTAAAAGCAGGATTTAATTTATTTTGAATTTGCAGGAGTACTCTTGACGATAAAGCCAGAGGAGGAGTGACAGGTGTCGTGTTTAAAAAGACATCAAAATCCTTAACCCAGTATTGAAATGACTCTTTCATATATTGACTCCTTTTGTGGTTTTTATTTTTCTAACTGCGCGACTAATCATTTGTCGCACATTGATGGTTGTTGTACTTAATGTTTTAGCAATTTCTTCAAATGAAAGCTGATCTTGGTAGCGAAGCTTCAAAGCTTCTTTTTGCTGGGGGTTCAAAGACGTGGTATTTATATCAAATAATTGGTCTTTATGCTCGTGATGTTCGTGAGGGGACTCTTGAGTTTGGGGGTTGATTTGAGTTTCGATAGTAAAGCTTTCTTGTGTTTTTGTGAGTTGGGATTCTTTTCTAAAAAAGTCCAGCATTGTATTTCTACAAATTGTAAAAAGCCAAGGCAAGAAGGGGAGTGTTGTGTTGTAGCGGGATCTAAACTGATGTAGTTTTAGAAATGTGGTTTGAAAGACATCCTCGGCTTTAGCGTGGTCCCTAATGTGGTTTATGGTGTAACCCCATATTTTTCCTGAATGTTTTTTATAAAGTAACTGAAAAGCTTCCATAGATACTTCTTGCGACCCTTCCTGATAATCTTTCATAAGCTCTTCATCAGACTTTTCGTGAGATTTTTCATGAGATTTTTCAAGAGACTTTTCATTAGATTTCTCATGAGATCTCTCCGGTGGTCTCTCAGAGGAGCTTTCAGAAAGTGATTCTTTATCCTTGTGCATCTCCTAAAGGATAATACGCTGAAAAAAGATTTTTTGTGACAAAATAAGTTAATTGTTTTTCTAGCTGCGAAGTAATATATAAGTTTCTAATTTATGCTAAACGAAATGATTACAGGTACTTTGCAACTGATTCCAAAATCTATTGTCTATAGGGTTGCGCGTCGTTACATTGCTGGTGAAACCCTCTCGGATGCGGTGCGAGAAGTAAAAGCCCTAAATGCACTTGGTGCAACTGCAACTATGGATGTGCTTGGAGAATTTGTCAAAACACATGCACAAGCTGTTGCGGCAACAAACATGGCATTACAAATGTTGGATGCTATTGAAGAACATAAGTTAACTTCTGGAATATCTGTAAAATTAACTTCGTTAGGGTTAGATATAGACGAAAATTTTTGTTATACGAATCTGCGATCTATTGTTAAATCTGCGAGTGCTAGAGAGCGGTTTGTGAGAATTGACATGGAAAATTCACCCTATACAAGTCGTACACTTGAGCTTTATAAGCGCTTAAGAAAAGACGGTTTTGAAAATACCGGTGTTGTTTTACAATCTCGATTACGCAGGAGCGCAGCGGATCTCATGTCTCTTGTGGAGTTTAAGGCTAAAGTCCGTATTTGTAAGGGTATTTATATTGAGCCCCCCGCAATTGCCTATCAAAGCAGTGAGGAAATACGAGAAAATTATAAAAAACTTCTCATATTTCTTTTTGAACATAAAATGCATGTAGCAATTGCCACACATGATGATTCTTTAGTAGCATTTGCCAAGGATTGGATTTCTTCGATTGATAAAAGTACCTATGAGTTTCAGATGCTTCTTGGTGTGCGCGAAGCTTTAAGGGATAGCCTTTTAAAGGAAGGCTACAAAGTACGTGTTTATGTACCTTTTGGTAAAGATTGGTACGGTTACTCAATGCGCCGTTTGAAGGAAAACCCCGAGATAGCTGCATATGTATTTAAAGCCATGTTTAGTTAATTTGACAAAGTACTAGTATTTACCTTATAAATTTTTAGATTTTTCTCCTTTAAGTGTCCAGGAAGCGAATAAGAAAGAAAACAAAGTGTGACTACCATAAGCCCAAGTATTTGTAATCTACTAGGAAGGAGTGGGATAAAATGGTCATTTCTTTTGTCTTGAGTGAGATTTTCTAATACTGGGAAAAAAGCAAGGGGTAAGAGAATCCAATATGTGTGTGCAGAAGGTTCCTTTATGGAAAAAAAGAAAAGGATATAAGTTATAAAAGGCACAATGAATGTGAGAGTCGAATATTTTTCGTGAATAATGCTGTCTGATGGGTGTTTCTGTTCTTTTTTAATTCGCAATATTTTAAAAATTACTTCCATACTTTTTTGTAAATAAAATTTTGTTCCTAGAGCAATCCAATACAAAGTAACTATTTGTCCAATTAGCCAGGGCAGCCACAATGCTGGGTTATCATAAATATATATAAGTGTTGCTTGTATTCCTGAATCACGCCCAATAAATCGGCTTGTTTCACCGGTTGGAAAAGATAAGAATCTAAAAAATATTTTTGGAAAATAAAACAAAGCATCTGAATTAAACATCATATTTTTAAATAAAAAAGCAGATGCATTGCTTGCAGTTTCTGTTGTAGTTGCAGAAAAATAGTGATAAAAATAAGGAATGAGAGTCAATCCGCCAATTAGACCGCCTAATATAATGCCTGCAATATTGGGCATGCGAATTGTTTTTAATATAAGCATGCTACTTAGAATTGACACTAAAAGCACAAACGATAAATGAAGTTGTACAATAATCATGATAGAAAAACCAATTAGCGTACTGCCTAGAAAATGTTTATTATTTTTAAAGCACATAATCATTCACCAAAAGAACAAGGCACTAAAAAATGGCAGAAAACTTGGGTTCCAAATGCTTGTAAAAAGATAGCTCCACGGGGACCAAAAAATGAAAAGGCACAACATTGTTTGGTTGATTTTTGGGAAAAGCATAATATAAATAGCAAAAATCAAAAATACAGCAAAAAAATTCAAAAAAGCAACAAAAAGTGAGGCACCCCAAGGTTCTCCTTTTGATAAAAATAGAGGTACTCCAGTTAATAATGCCTGCAGTGAGCCTGGCAGTTCTGTTGAACTATAAGCAATTTCTGCCCCTGTAATTGGCAAATGTCCTGTTTTGTAAAAACTAAATCCCTTTTCATAAATTTTTATTTCGTCTCTAGAAAAATCAGTAAAAAAGGAAAACCAAAGTCTAAAAACCAAAGAAAGGATAATGATCCCCCAAATAATCCATTTTTTACTGTTAAGCTGATCCAGTAAGGTTTGAGGTGTTTTATTTGTGTTCATTGCTAATGTCTATATCTATATCTGAATTAGTATCAAAGTTAAAAATGCTATTTGTTTATTGATAAAAGTAATAATTTGGGTGAGCTTTTCCCGACTATAATTATATGGCGCTCTCATTGACACAGCGAGTCAATGATATATTTTTATTGATCTCTGCTTATTCCCATTTTACCACAGTTTCCGGGAGTTCTATTCTTCTTCCATCTTTTAAGTACAGAGTGGTTCCTCTGGTTTTCCATCCATTTTTGTAAGTGCCAAGGGTTAATGTTTTAAAATTATTTTCAGAACTTTTCACTTCAATATGCTCATGTCGTCCAAAACTTGGATGTGCGTGATAAACGACTTTAGCAAGTTTCTTTAGATTTTCTGTACTTGCTTGAATATAAAGAAAAAAGTATTTATATTCGTCATCTTCATAATCTTGCCTGGCATGAAAATAAGTTTTTACCTGAAATTGTTTTAAATTAACGCTTTCAGGTGGCTGATTTGGAGGTTGCGGATTATTGTTTTCTCCTGTGATGTCCAGGGAATTAATTGTATATGCATAGCAATTTTGGATTTTACAGTATTCCAAAGGTATGTATCCGTATCCGTGGTCTCCCCATGTCTTGCCATGTGAGTTTTTGAAAATAAGATAGCCCCCGCCTTCGGTTTCAGGTGTAAGATTTACGCCAACAACCACAACGGCATGTGCTAGACGTATATCAGGGTCGCCCGGATGTTCTCCACGCATAACGAGTAACGGCGCTTTGGCTCTTAGTATGCCGCCATTGGTTTGTGCACCAAAAAATGATCGATTTACATCAAATGCAAAATAGATAGGTTTGCCTAGTGATAATCCTTGAATAATAGACTTCATTTGAGGAGCGACTTCGTATGCATTAATTTTTGCTATTCCTTGATTTGCTAGGGAAAAACTAGGTCTAGAGTCTGGATATGGCCAAATATTTTCTGGAACAATAAAAGTGCTTGAGGCTTTTGCTATGGCGGGTTCTATATACGGTTCTTGATATAAGTTCCACAGGTGCATTTCAGATAGGTCATAAGTCTTATGTGTTTTTTGTGTTAGTAGGTTTTCCATGCCAGCTATAATCCCAAATGCAGTACACCGCCCAAAACGACCTTGATTTTTTATTGATGAATCATATCTTCTCAAGTCAATGTATGAGTTTTCTGGAGCCAAGGCATCCATGAGAAAAACAACTTCGCCTTGATTAGTGCTTGGTGGGCTTATCAGCTCACTCTGATCATCTGTAATTGGTATTGAATTTTTAAAAGCATCTTGTGAGTTAAGAAATGAATTTTCAATATCAGGATCGTTTTTGCCTTCAACCAGGATTGCTTTAGAATTTAAAGTATTAAGTATTTCTTTTGGCTCCAAGAACTGCTCGTCTTCAGAAGTAAGTGATACTTTAAGGTTTTCGTTAATTGCGTTCGGTTTGCCACAGGCAAAAGCTGAAAATACTATTAAAACAGTTATAATCGAGTTCCTTGTTAATTTATTCTTTTCCATAACACACCTCCTGTTACATAAATTGCTGTATTTCTAATGCAGCAATTTCGAATGTGTTAGCATTGCAAGATAGGTGCCAATGTTTATTAAATAGTAATAGTGTAAGTGGTTGAATTTTTTGGTGCTCTGATGGCACTGAAAATATTACATAGTGTCAATATGTGCGTA
>JACRAO010000165.1 GCA_016213345.1 Bdellovibrio sp.
TAATCCCTGAGAGGTATATGGAAAATGGATTCAGCTTATAATTTCGTTCACCATCAGAATTATACTTGATGATCTTTTCATTCACCCGTTTACACTCAACACGTGCATTTTCATAATCACCAAGCATTAGATAATTGATTGCAAGATAGGTATTTATCAATATCTTTTCATAGTCTTCTCCCCTATATTTCAGTGTATAATCTGTGGCTATTAGACTTGCTGTCTCTCTCGTTATACTAATATGGTCGATCTCTTCTGCATATCTATCTGCCTCAAGTAAAAATTTATTACTCTCTTCATACCTCCCTGCATAATGTAGAGAGAGGCCTGTATCAAGAAGATACAAAAGGGTATCCTGGGCTGGGTGTTTAAGTCCCTTTTTATACTCCTCGCTGGCATCAAGAAAATGACCTTTATTGAATCTTTCTCTGGCTACCTGTGTACGCTGGAGATAGCCAGCACATCCAGTCAAACTGCTGAAGAGTACAATTACTATAATTAACCAAAGGACCTTTTTTTGAACCATTGAGGGGCATTTACCACCCGATAAAAGGCTTTGCAACCTCCCTGGCAAACTCCTTTTCATCTGACCATTCAATAATAGATGTCTCGAGCTGGGTAAGCTCCATATTGAATTTATAATAATTCACCTTCCTGGCCTTCAACCGCATTCCTCTTCCTTCTTCTTTGGTAATAGAGGTTATAGCCCCAGTCAACATATATTCTGCACCGATCTGCCTTCCAAGCCTGATCCTTGTATCTGCATTTACAAGTCCTCCACTCTGATAAGCGATCTCTTTTTCAATGTTTTTTCTTTGGTCTTCATTTATAAACCTCACTTTATGTGTCTGGGTAAGGGCTGTCCTAACCTTCTCTGTCAATGCATTAGTATCAATATGCTCATTGGTACGATTAGATATTCCATAGATGATGATCACTGGTTGATCATTCCTGGATACTATAGGTAGATTCGTTACAATCGATCTTGCCATCTGTTCTGTAACTGCCTTAAGATCTGTGTAATCGTATCTCTCATCCATATGGAATGGTTTATCAGGATCAAACACCCTTGTGGTTGTCTGGCAACCAACAGATAATACCAGAGTAACTATTACTATTATGAGTCTTTTAATCATTTTTAATCTCCTCCACTTAGAAATTCTCTCCTTTGAAAATACTGTTTATTCACCCTCCCCCCTACTAACCCCCTAACCCCTTCCCTTGATGGGAGGGGGTTAGGGACTGTCAAATAATAACTTTTACATTTTGCATCTCATCTTCAGACCATCTTTGCCCGATTTTCATTCACAAAACCTTCAAAATAGCCCAACTATTCCTCAGGTTTTGTTCAATCAGATCGGCCAAATCTGGCCTAA
>JACRAO010000016.1 GCA_016213345.1 Bdellovibrio sp.
CCGTCATGCCCGCAAAGGCAGATAGTTTTGGAGGGTGTTGTCTATCAAAATATTTCCATTCTTTTGCAGTCAAGGCTTCTGTCATTTCTCTTGCCCGGTCTGCTCTAAAATTAAAAAATAAAACACTGTCCTCGTCTTGAATGGCAAAGTCTTTTTCTAAAAGTAAGGGCTCAATAAATTCGTCTGTAATATTATTTGCATATGATTTTTCTATAGCTTGTAGTGGAGTGCAGTGAGGAGACAGTTGGGTGATTTGTCCAGTGAGTGCCATGTAAGCTTTTTCTAGCCGCTCCCACCGTTTATCCCGATCCATTGCGTAGTATCGCCCGGAGATGGTGGCAATTTTGCATTTGGATCGATTGTGAGAAAATGCGGGGTGACTGAGTAAATTTTTTATATAATTTATGCCAGAGGTTGGTGGAGTGTCTCTTCCGTCTAAAAAAGCGTGAACACAGATTTTGGGTACTTGCATTTCTAGACAAAAATCCAAGATGGCTTTTAGGTGATCTATGTGACTATGAACTCCCCCGTCTGAAATAAGACCCATCAGGTGTACTCGTTTTGTGGAACGTAAACTTGCTTGCAGTGTTTCTTTGAGAATTTTGTTTTTAAAAAAGTCACGGTCTTCGATTGATTTTGAAATACGTGTTAGATCCTGGAAAATAATTCTTCCGGCTCCCATTGTCATGTGACCAACTTCGGAGTTTCCCATAACTTTATCAGGCAGTCCAACGGCTTGGCCATGGGTGAGAAGTTGTGAATGTGGATATTTTTTAATGAGTGAACGATAAAAAGGCATTTTTGCATTGTTAATTGCATTAAAAGGTGAGTCCCTACCAACTCCAAACCCATCTAAAATTAAAAGCAATGCCTTTTGTGTCACTGGAAAATTATCTCATAGTCTCAGAGTTTCTGTAGAAATAGAACTTCTATAGTACTCTACGGGGACTCTTATTTTTGTGGCTTTAGTCCACAAAGTTTCTAAATCGTAATAGTCTCTTAAGTTATCTTGAAAAATATGCATTACAACATCGCCATAGTCTAACAGAACCCATCTCCCGTCCGTGTAGCCTTCGATGGCAAGAGGAAAAATTTTTTTGTTAATTAGGGTTTCTTCGACCGAATTAGAGATAGCTTGGATTTGTCGATCTGAAGTGCCACTACAAATAACAAAGTAATCTGTAAAACATGAGAGTTTTGTAAGATCTAATATGACGGTTCTCTCTGCATTTTTGTCAATAGCTGTTTTTGCGCAGCAAAGCGCTTTGTCTACGGTATTCACTGTGTCTGGTCTCAGGCTAGCATAAATAAACATTTTTCTCAACTAGTGCCATATAGTTTATGTGCTTTAATATATGTCACTACGTCGTCGTGTAAGGTGTTAGCTGGCAGAGTGCCTGATTTGGCTATATGCTTACGGATTTCAGTAGATGAGATAAGCGGCGCGTGAGTGGTAACAAGCTTTAGATATGTCTGTTTGCACATTAGGCTCCATAGGTCATTTTCTATATTATTATTTTTATTTTGCACTAGACCTTGGGTTTCCCATGTCTGTAAAATTTTTCTCGCTTTTGACTCTCCATCTGGTTTTCTCAAAAGAATAATCCAATGTGATAGTTGTAAAATTTCTGGAAACCGGTGCCAGCTTTGCATATCTTCTAGTTGATCTGTTCCAATAACAAAAGCCAGGTTATTTTTTTCAGGTGAATACACTTGTTTAAGTTCTAAAAGTGTGTCGTATGTATAGGAGGGTTTTTTTGTGAGTTCAGCTCTTTTTACTTCACAAAGATCAATCTCTATTTTAGAAAACAAGTTTTTATTGACGGCACTCAAAAAACTAAGTTCAATCATCTTTAGACGATGGTTAATGGGTGTTAAGTTTTTTTTAAAAGGCGGATTTGCAGAAGGTACAAGTATGACCTTCTTAATACCAGGTTTTGTAAACAGGCCTTTTACTGCTTCCAGATGACCTAAGTGTGGCGGATCAAAGCTGCCACCAAAAAGAGCAATTGTTTCATGCCATACAACCATAGGACTTAATCTCTTAAATAAACACTTACTGTTTTTAATAGATCCGTGAGGCCATCTCCAGAAAGAGCTGAAACGAGCCACGGCTCTTCTGGATGAGTTTGTTTTTTCTTAATTCGTTTTAATTTTGTATGAAATCCCTTTTTGATTTCTGTTAAAAAATCTTGATCTTTTTCGAAAAGATCAATTTTATTGATAGCCACGATTTCTTTTTTCTCTAAAATACCTGGGTGATAACTTTTTAATTCTTTGCGAATTATTTGATATTTTTTTTGCAATATTTGGATTGCTTCTTCTGGTGTTTTATCTAAAATCTCAGTGCCATCCAAAAGATGAATAATGAAGCGCGTTCTTTCGATGTGTTTTAAAAACTTGTGTCCAAGCCCTTGACCTTTTGAGGCACCCTTAATCAAACCTGGAATATCAGCTAGAACGAAACTATGAAATTCGCCAAGTGACACAACCCCTAGCGATGGGGTTAGTGTTGTAAAAGGATAATCTGCAATTTTAGGTCTGGCACGGCTCACTTTCGAGATAAAAGTAGATTTGCCAGTATTGGGAAAACCAACAAGTCCTACATCTGCCAGAAGCTTTAATTCTAAATGTAGTTCTTTGTGTTCGCCTGCTTCGCCTGGTTGAGCAAATCTTGGTGTCTGAAAGGTTGAGGTTGCAAAATGAGAATTTCCCTTACCTCCGCGACCACCATGACAGGCAATCCAAGTCTGTTTATCTTGAGTAAAATCCATAAGAGTGTTATTAGATATTGCAGATATTGCGTCTTTAATAACAGTGCCTACAGGAATGAGGATAATAATATCAAGGCCGTCTTTGCCTGATTTGTTCCCACCAGAGCCTTGTTTCCCGTTTTGGGCCTGATAGATTCTCTTGTATCTGAAGTCTTGTAGGGTGCTCTGTTGATGAGTGGACCGAAAGATAATATCTCCACCTTTGCCTCCTGATCCTCCATCAGGACCACCTTTGGGGATATACTTTTCCCTTCGGAAACTAACGGCGCCAGGGCCTCCATTGCCAGCAGTTAATTTGATTTTCGCTTCGTCAATAAATCGCATAACACCTTAGTACATGGAGAATATGACTATATCAAGCTACTTTGGAGCCCGATCCACATAAGAGTCCATTTCTTTTTTAGTTTCTTCGTTGACAATAGCCAATAATTCATTTTTTAGCTCGGGCACATTTTTTTTGTGTTTTTCAAATAATTCTTTATACTTAGGCTCAATCTGAAGTTCTGCATGAAAAGCCATTTTTTCTGAACCAGACGCTTCCATGGGTATAAGAACAACTTTCCCCTCAACAGTGGTAATCCAATGTGAAATAACATCTTCGCGGTCTAATTTTAATTTCCAAATCCTCATCACGGATTCGATTTTATTTAAAGTTTTTTCATTCTTGAAAATTTCATTTTTTAACTGTTCGCTTTTTTGAATGTCTGCAAAAATCTAGCTTATTTCTTTAGAGTTCCCTTGATCGTTATTTGATATGGGAGACAAGAGAGCAAGTTTTTCTAATTTTTCTTGCATTTCATTGTTTTTTTGCATGAATTCACTCATTTTTTCTAAAAAACTCTTCATTTCAGGATTGTTTTCTACGGTTTCCTTGAACTCCTTTAACAACTGTCTCAAAAAGCCCTCTCCGTCTTGTAATGGGTTTTTCGCTCCACTAGGGGCCAGACTTAGCAAAGATGGTTCTAGACGATTTGAATAAAGTAAAACTCTAAACAATCTCAGCAAAGTTTTTTGTTCATGAAAC
>JACRAO010000168.1 GCA_016213345.1 Bdellovibrio sp.
AAACCTCAGTTTCCACAAATATTCATGACATTTCTCTTCACTGTTAAACCAATGCTCAAATTCTATCTGGTTTCTCGGATATTCTAACATCTCAGCACATACTACCTGTAGTGGCTACAGGTTACAAGTGCATATGCAGGCACCAGAGGACCAAACAGATACTTTCAGATTAGAAGTTATAGAACTTTTATCTCAAAGAGCAAACTTTCCGCTTTTATCTGCAAATATATTTTTAAAAAGTTCTTTGGTTGATTTTGAGGGCAACCCAGTAGAAGTCAATGGCGCTGGTTGCTATCCCAAAGATCCTAGATCCAAAATTAACTGGCTCAAGGCTAGTCAACCCACGTTTCACCTTTTAAATGCACCTCAAAAACCACTTTTTCAGCCTTACACGGTGATTAAAAAAGCAGGCCTTAAAATTGCTATTATTGGTATTGATCATGCCAATACTCCTATCGCCACCACACCCGATAACGTAAAACATCTTTGTTTTCGGGATGAAAAATCAACATATTATGACACTCAAAAATACTTAGAAAAAACAGAAAAACCAGATATCTATGTTTTAATAATCCATGATGGAGATGTACCTGAGTTTGAGCATCGCGAAGGAGCTCCACTGAAAGGAGATTTTTCTTTGTCAACACTTGTAAAAAATCTCTTATCAGGTGTTGGTTCTCCTGATGGAAAACCAGCTAAAATAGACGCAGTAATTGCGGGACACACTCATACGTTTAATGAATATTTTATTGAAACTAATGATAAAATGAAAAAAGTTCCTCTTATGCAAGCTGGATCACAGGGTTTAAATTTTGGCAGGATTGATTTAGTTTGGGATTCGAAAACACAAGCTTTGAACAACGATAAAACAAGAGTTTTTGCTCCTGTCTTGATTAGTCTAAAAGAGTGTTCACAGAAATCAAACTTGTTTTGCCACATAAACTCTAGTGCAGGAACAGTTTTATACGAAGAAGTAAAAGTAACAGAAGATGAAGCAATCAAAGCCATAATCGAAGACAAGAAAAGCCAAGACAACGGAAAAATCAAAGCAATGCTTCAAAAAGAACTGGGATCTTTAGATGTTGAATTTAACTATGATCGGATTAAGGAAAGCGTGTTAGCAAATTTTTTGACAGATTCGTTTTTAAAAATAGCAAAACATGAAGTTGACGATGTCGTAACCGGAAGTCACAAAGTTATTCAAGCTGATATCGCTTTTTTGAATGCTAGTGGTATAAGACGATCGCTTGTGGCAACTGGACCGGTTGTTGCCGATGGGCCTTTTCGGATTGTTACTTATGAGGATTTTTTCAAGGTGCTTCCGATCTCTAATGAAGGAGTGTTTTTATACCCGGTAAATATGGAAAAACTATATCGTTTAATCCAAACATCAATTATGACCTGTGGGGCTTATGGTGCCCTTATGCCAAGTGGATTGAGAGTAACTTTTGAAAAAGATTGTAATCGAAAAACA
>JACRAO010000174.1 GCA_016213345.1 Bdellovibrio sp.
CCATCAGTTTTAATTGCAGCCGGGCTTTTAGCAAAACAAGCTGTCGAAAAAGGATTGAAAACAAAACCATGGGTAAAAACCAGTCTCGCTCCCGGATCCAAGGTAGTTACTGATTATTTAACTGAGTCTGGGCTTATGAATTATTTAGAAAAACTCGGGTTTCATCTGATTGGCTATGGGTGTACCACTTGTATCGGCAATAGCGGTCCCCTACCGGAACAAGTCACTAAGGCCATACAAGAAGGCGATCTTTCAGTTGCAGCCGTACTATCAGGCAATAGAAATTTCGAAGGACGAGTACATACTCAAGTAAGAGCAAACTACCTGGCTTCACCGCCACTAGTAGTGGCCTATGCTTTAGCTGGAAGCATAAAAATAAATTTAACTAAAGAGCCACTAGGAACAGATCAGACTGGAAAGAGCGTATATTTAAAAGACATTTGGCCAAGCGAAGATCAAGTGGCAAAATATACCGAAAAATTTGTTACAACTTCACAATTCAAAAAAAGTTATGCAGATGTTTTTAATGGCGACTCACACTGGAATACACTTCAGGTCGAAGCCAATGAGTTATACGAATGGGACGCAAAATCCACTTATATTAAAGAACCGCCTTTTTTTAAAGACATTCAAAAAGACCCTCTAGAAATTAAGGATTTCAAAAATGGACGAGTTTTAGCGTGGCTTGGAGATTCAGTTACAACTGATCATATTTCCCCTGCCGGGTCATTTAATAAAACAACACCCGCTGGGCAGTATTTAATGAGTCTTGGGATAGATCCAAAAGATTTTAACTCTTATGGTGCGAGACGTGGAAATCATGAAGTCATGGCCCGAGGCACCTTTGCGAATGTGCGCTTAAAAAACCTACTATGCCCAGAAATAGAAGGCGGAGTAACAAAGCACTTACCAAGCGGAAAGCAAATGAGCATTTTCGAGGCTTCGCAGATTTATTTACAAGAAGGAGTGCCACTTTTAGTTATTGCAGGAAAGGAATATGGCACCGGTTCTTCGCGTGACTGGGCTGCCAAGGGCCCTAAACTGCTAGGAGTACAAGTAGTCATTGCAGAAAGCTTTGAAAGAATCCATAGATCTAATTTATTGGGTATGGGGATTTTGCCACTTCAGTTTTTACCAGGAGAGTCTTCGAAATCCTTAGGTAAGTCTTTAGGCATGAGTGGTGTAGAAACTTTTAGCATAGATAACATGTCCAGCATAAAAACAGGACAAAGAGTAACAGTAAAAATGACCGCACCTGATGGGAAAACCCAAATGTTTACAACACTTTGCAGAATTGACACCCCAAATGAGCTGGAATATTACAGACATGGTGGTGTTTTGCCGTACATGCTTAGACAAATGTTAAAATAATGCTTTAAAAATTAATAAAAATTGTGTATAAAACGTCACAAGACAACATGGCAGATTACACCGTAGAAAAGGATTACATAAGATATGGATAAAGCCCAAAAATTTGAACTTTTAAAACGATCTTTTGGTATTAAGCACAAACTCAAAGTACACGACACAATGAAGCAACCCGAAACACACGAAGAAGCCGCAGTCACTCTTATAGCCAAGTGGGAGCTAGAAGATGAACTAAAAGCAATCGAAGAAATACTTGCAGAGACCAGAAGAGAAAACGTAGCATTAAAAAGAAATACTTTAGAAAAAGAGCGCTTCCAAAACAAAATAAAGAAATAATATAATGAGTAACCCACAATACCAAACAAGATTTACTTTTATTGAATTTTATGTTTTCTTACATCTATTATGGCACTGACATATTCGACCCCCACAGAACTAATGCCACTAGGCTCACCAGCCCCGGATTTTTCACTCTCCGGTACAGATGGCAAAACATATTCTTTAGCAAGCTTTGATAATAAAAAAGCACTTTTAGTTATTTTTATGTGCAATCACTGTCCTTATGTAATTGCCACGCAAGATCGTATTAACAAGCTAGCAAAAGAATATGGCAATAAAGGCTTGGCTCTTGTCGGCATTAATGCAAATGACGCCGAAAAATATCCAGAAGATAGTTTTGAGAACATGAAACTTGTAGCCAATAAACATGGCTATGTGTTTCCATATCTCTATGATGAAACACAAAAAGTGGCACGTTCTTATGACGCCGTTTGTACACCTGATCCATATTTGTTTGAGAAATCAGGCAATCAATTCTTACTGCGCTACCATGGACGAATTGATGATAGCTGGAAAGACGAAAGAGCCGTTAAAGAAAGAGATTTAGCCAAAGCAATAGAGGCCATCTTAAATAATAAACCAATTTCTACCGATCAAAAACCAGCAATGGGATGTAGCATTAAGTGGAAGTAATTTGGTTAGCCAAATGCGTTGCAAAAGCCATAATGGTAACTTGTGGATTAACACCTAGCGCAGTTGGTATTACTGACCCGTCGCACACATAAAGCCCACGGTATCCGAAGACCTGAAAATCTTCTCCCACTACTCC
>JACRAO010000175.1 GCA_016213345.1 Bdellovibrio sp.
AAAGTCCAAAGTATTCCTAGTATATAAAGCGGCCATGCTTGTGGTCGCCATTGACCCGTTAAGTCAAAATGGTCAATAACTTCATAAGTTAAAGGATAAAAAGAAAACAATAAAAATATGACAAACGATGGCGCTAGTACAATACAATACGCCAATGGAAGAAAATACCATGGGTAAACAAGCGGACTAAAGAAAAATGGCAAGGCTAATGATAAAACTAAACCCACTTCCCATTTTTTATCACGAAAAACCACTAAACAAGGAATTATAATAGATAAAACAATTCCTATTTGAGAAATATAAATAACTTCTTGCTTACTTAGGATTTTCTTTAAAAAATAGACAAATGGTGAGCCAAACTCAGTTTCTTTTATAAATCCAATAAGACTACCAATTGGCTGATAACCTAAAAAAATTACAACTCCATACATAAGCAAAATAAAGCCTAAAAATCCAATAACAAATCGCAAAAGTGCCTTTTTTTGTCGCTTAATCACCAGGAAAACAAGCAAAGGACAAAAAGCAAATAATGATAAAAATTTAACGCAAAAACCCATACCAAGAATAATGCTAGAAAGTAGAAATTTTTTATTTTCAAATAAAAAAACCGATAACAATATTAAAAAAGCTAAAATTACATCTAAATGTGCCCCTACAGTTGTTTCAAAAATAACAAGTGGAGACAATGCTACTATAGGAAATAAAAATAATTTTTTTCTTTCTTTTAATAAAGATTTAATGATTAATAAAGACAAAATAGAAAAAATTACTAAAATTGCTTTCCACACAAAAAATCCATATTTTGCACCAAACAGTGCACAAAATGCAAAAAAAACTTGCACAAGTGGCGGATAAATAGTCTGAAATTCTCTACAATCTCTGACCTCCAACCAAGTTCCAAAAAAGTTTTTCGAAAAATCCATTGGCCTTAAAACATATGGATCAAAGCCTTCAATAATTAGTTTTCCGTCCCATAAATAACGAATAATATCCCGCGACGTAAAAGGGTGGATATAAATCAATAAAATTATAACAAGACAAGCAGCAAGAAAAACATAACCTGTCACTGAAAAACCGACCTTAAATTGGCAAAATGTTATACCAATACTTAAAGCAAATAGGACAAAATAATTCAAAACATATAAACTAAAGCGCATTCCTAAAGGCATTTGGGCTATCCAATAAATAAACTCGCCTGCGAACACAAATGTAATAAGTTGAAAGAAAAATACATATTTATAAAAATTTTTCTTTAAAAAATAAAAATACATGTGCATAATACATATACTAGCGTAAAAAAAACTAGAGGTAAAATGTCTAAAAAAATAATTATTTGCTTATATATTAAAACTATATTTATAACACTATTTTCCTTTGCCCATGCGTCTAATACTGGCGTAGTTTTAGAAAAAGACCAAAAAGAATTTAAATTTTTTTCTTCAATCTACACTCAAACAAAAGCATTTGACTCTTCTGGCTCAAAGATAGATGAGTGGGGAAAAACTGGCTACTGGAGTAATTATTTTAGTTTTTATAAAGGCATAACATCTGATGTTAACTGGGGGTTTCAATTTAATATAAAATCTGTAAAAACCGGTACAGCTAACAGCTCTGCACTCAACGCAATTCAGTTTTCATCTCAGTCAGATGCACAATTTGGATTAACTTCGTTTGGACCACAGTTTAAGTGGAAACCAGTCGAAGATAACAATGATTTATCATTGAGTATTAGTTTTAGTGTTCCACTTAAAACAGATTTAGATGGAAAAGTGAGCGGCCGCCCATATTTAGACTCAAACGGCTGGAAATTGAACTCTCGCATTTATTACAATTATTCGCTCAATGATGCTATTAATTTATTTTGTGAAACAGGATTTGATTATATCTTCGATACTAGCACAAATAGCCCAGCACACAGTTTTTCAACTCCAGCTAAAATATTCCCTAGTTATAATTTAACAAAGTGGTCGTTTTATTTAAATCTGGATTTTTCCCCAACTTGGAACAAACTTAACTGGTCAGCTTATTATTTTCAAGTCGGTCCTGGAATAAAATATTTATTTTCTGAAACATTGGAACCTGAAATATTTTATTCTTTGTATCTATTTGGAAAGAATAAAGGCGCTGGAAATACGATTGGCGCCGGTGTGCGTTATATTTTTTAATTGCCGTTCTCAGGAGTAAATACACATCTAAAACCAACCTCATGACTTGTAGAGCTGCTAGTAAAATTATAGAGCCACGCAGCATAAATACCACCATACTGGCCGCCATCCCACTTACCACCACGAACCATTGCAAACTCTAATCCACTTAGTGAAGGGTTCTGTGGAAAAAATTTTCCACCCACTTGCATGTGAGTTAATTTTTTATAAAAAGGAGCAAATTGTTTACTATAAGTTTCAGCATTTATAGATGTTAAGAACCATTCACTGGAATTATAACCCACCCAACAATTGCTATTCTTAAAACAATCAGGTTGATCTGTTGGAACAAAAGCAAGAGAAATATAATCTTTTACCCACTCCCAGACATTTCCTCCAAAATCCCAGATTTCCTCACCAGAAGACAAAAGATGTGTTCTTTTTAGTGCCCAAATTTCATACTCTTTTGGGTCTCCATGCTTGACTCCATCCCATGGGTCGCTTGGATTTAAAACCGATAGCGCTGGTGTATTTTTTAGCGTTCCCGGAGCATTATCACAATGACCAATATTGATTTCAGTTTTTTCTATCTCATTTTTTCTCCAATTTTCTTTATTTAATTCAATATCCCTTGCTACGGTCATCCACTGTGAATTTGAAATCAAATCAAAATCCTTACCTAATTTTTTACATTGTATAACTGCTTCATTACGAGTGATTTGAACCCAAGGAGTGCCCTCAGGTGACGAAACTGGTTGAAAGTCTTCTTGCCTCAACCTATTTTGCCCAACACACTTAGTAGGATGATTGCCGCAGCCATTTTTTTCAATATAGGTACTATTTAATGTTTGTGCTTTCATTTCAAATTTTGCCACACAAAAACTATTTTCTGTTCCAACTTCTGGATTTTTATTTACTAAAATATAATTATTTGGACAAGAAATAGCAGTATTTGCAAGATTACGAGACGCGTTCTCTTTCTCAATAGCAACTTTATTTATAATCATAAAACGCTGACTTTCTTTCATAACTTCATTTTTTACAGCATCTTTCCATTCAATTTTAAACATTCCAATTCCATTTTCAATTTTAGGAATAACCCATTGAATTTTAAATTTTTGCTGATACATACCGCCTTCTCGTGGCGTGACTGAGTCTAAAAGACTCCAACTTTGTCCTTCATCAAGAGAATAATAAATTTTTATTTTTTCTTTCGAAGAACTATGCTTTTCAGTAACTTCCCATTCTAATGTAAATAAATGCCCTGCTTGCACATACTCCGGTATTTCATGAAATACTATTTCAGGTGGCGTTTTATCAAAATCGAAATTAATCGCTGATGAAACTACTGTATCAGTTATTTTATTCTTAGCCCAAATCTTTAATGTATGCGTTCCTTCTGATTTATTCTTTAATGCATAAACAAATTCTCCACGACCACATTGTATGCTGTTCCAGGTGTTCATTACGCTAGATAAAGGAAATGGTATTTCTTGAATAAAATAACTAATCTCTTGATTGCAGTTTAAGAATGAAAATCTAATATTTGAACTATTTGTTACTTTAATTACATAAAACTTTATACCTATTTCTTGAATAGTATTATTATTTTTTGGAGAATTCTCCTTTATAATATTATCATTACTTAAAAACAGAGATGATTTACTTACATTATATTGTATTTCTTTATTTCGCTCGCAGCTAGTTAAACAAAAAAACTGAAATAGTATAATAAGACAAACAATTAATCTAGAATTCATAAAAACAGCACAACCTAGCTTAGTATCGGAAGATTAGAATATTGTAATAAGACAAAAGATAATGATTTTATGCGTCGCGTAAAATCTAATCGTGAAAAACTCCTATTCAACGACGTACTATATATTGTATATCTAAATAATTATGATAAATATGTTATTTTTTTATCTTGAATATATAGTTTGCTGGTCGTTTATTATTAGTTTACTTGTATACAATTGCTATCGCTTATACATAGTTATTACTTTTTTAAGAACAAAACACTACAAACCAAACTTTCAACATTCCTATAACATACTCCCACCTGTCACAGTCCAACTACCATTGTATAATGAAGCTAGGGTTGTAGAAAGACTCCTATTGACTACTGTAGAGATTGAGTATCCTAAAGATCTATTGGAAATACAAGTGTTAGATGATTCAACAGATGAAACAACAGAAATTGCAAATAAAATAGTAAAAGAATATCAAAACAAAGGATTCAATATTGTTCTAATACACAGAAATCATAGATCAGGCTTCAAGGCTGGCGCACTGCAAGAAGGGCTACTAAAGGCTGCGGGCGAATTTATAGCTATTTTTGACTCTGATTTTTTGCCCCCTAAAGACTTCCTGTTAAAGACAATTCATTATTTTACAAATCAAAAAGTTGGATTAGTCCAGGCAAGATGGGGATTTACTAATCGAAATTATTCTTATATTACACGTTTTCAAAGCATTCTTATTAATGCTTGGGTCCTCGAACAATTTGCACACTTTAAATTAAATAGGTTTTTTAGTTTTCATGGCACAGCAGGCGTTTGGAGAAAAACAACTATCTTAGATGCAGGTGGATGGTCAGGTGATACTTTATGCGAAGATTTAGATCTTAGTTATAGAGCTAAAATAAAAGATTGGGATTTTATTTACCTCAAAGAACTCATAGTCCCCTCAGAGCTACCAATAGAATTGCAGGCTTTTAAAAATCAGCAATTTAGATGGTTTAAGGGCACAACACAAGTCAGACTAAAAGTCATCCCACTAATTTGGAAAAGCAATCTCCCAATAAACAAAAAAATAGAGCTCTATACTTCAGTAATTGAAAAAATTGGCGGACTTTTATCTAGTTTTTTAGGATTTTTTGCAGTACATTTTTGCTTTGTAGAATTATTTTTATTCTCAAACAGCACCTTTGTCCCATTAACATGCTTTGGACTTGGTTTTTGCTTATTAGTATTTTCAATTCACTATTCAGTAGCAGAAATAGAAGCTAAACATAAAAATTTTTCATTTAAAAATATTAGTGAAATTTTTTTTGTATGTATCCCAGTTACTGGTGGTATTTCAATCACTTCAGTCTATGCATTTTTAGACGTCCTTTTGGGAAGAAAAACTCCGTTTGTACGTACGACTAAGTACGGAGCAAATAATCAAAAAATAAAACAAACCACTCCCATAACACCTGTAACTTTTAATTTAATTAATACCACTGAAATTATTATGGCGCTGTATTATCTGAATTGTTTATTTTTTTCGATCTCATACATTATTGTTTTTAAAAGATATGAGACTTTATTACTGCTGATATACGGAAGCGGTTTAATGTATATGGGATTTCAAACACTATCTGCTATTATTAAAACAGAATGGTATAAGAGAAAAACTCTTACATATGAACCCTAAAGTTTTAGATGCAGCTTTAATCTATTTACTAATGCAGCATCTTTAGCAGCCAGACGCCTAAGCAAAGACTCACGGAACTCACTGTCTGCCACTTTCAGCATTGCTAGTATTTGCTCAAACCCATGAATTGGGATTTTTTCTTCCTTTGTTTTGTTTTCTTTAGAAAATTCAACATCTTGTTTTAAATTCATACTTTTAGTTCTCCCTTTTGTTTCTTTGCTGATTTCACTGCGTGTTCATGAAGCTGATCGGTTGAGGCCTGAAGCTGCTTTCTTATACTGTCAACCTGGTATTCGGCATTTTTTTTGTATTGATCAATTCGTTCGGCATTTGCTCTTTTTAACTTGTCTAATTCACCTTCTGTTGAATTTTTTTCGTCATCTATACGACCTTCTGCTTTGACACGTACTCCATCTAGTGTTTCTTGCAGTTTTTCTGCTTCTTGTGAAATTTGTAGTTCATAAGCATTCCGTAAACTTTCCAACTGAAAATCATGATTTTCGATAAGCTTCTGAACTTCTTCTTTATGCTTTTCTTGTATCTCCCTAAGCTCAGTCTCATTGCGATTCTGAACTTGATTTCGATATTGCCTCAACCGAATCTCGTCAACAGTCGAAGCTTTGACATCTGAAGGCATTCCACCATTGCCCTCCTTGTCTTAATTATGCCTTAAACAGGCAAATAATTGCAAACGTCAAAAAACTATGCACCGCAACAAAAAGAATACTTGCCTCTTTACCTTGTCAGAGAGAGTATTGTGCTCTAGGTAGGGGGCTATTAGTGATGAAAAATAATACGGTAGAACTAGATTTTTTTGGACAAAAACTTATTTTTAAAGCCTCCGGAGACACAGAAACAAACCAGGAAGTTATTGCTCTGGTTGCACAAAAATTGAAACAAGCCACCGAAAGAGCTCAAACTTTGTCCCCCCACCAAGTTGCCATTTTAGCTCTTTTGGACCTGGCAGAAGATTATGTACACACAAAACGCAAGACTAAGAAATTTAAATTTTCATTAGACCAAAAAACCAAAGAACTAATGAGTCTTGTAGACTTTAAAACAATACAAAGTTAATGCTTTTCGCATTATGGCACTATGTGCTAGAACGAGACAATGAAGGTTTTGTTTTTTGGTGATATTTTTGCACGCCCTGGCAGAGAAGCATTGGTCAAGGCAATAAGCAAATTGAAACCTATATATGATCCTGAATTTATTGTAGTAAACGCAGAGAATGCTGCTCATGGTAACGGCATACTTCCGGAAATGGTTCAAACTTTTTTGAATTTAGGAGTAGATGTTATCACCACTGGAAATCACGCATGGGATCAAAAAAAGATTATCTCTTTTTGGAGTCAAACAGATAGACTTTTAAGACCTGCAAATTATCCTGAGCATCCACTGCATAAAACACCAGGCAGAGGCTCTGTAATTGTTCGTTCTCAAAAAAATCCAAATGTGAGTTTAGGAGTGATTCAAATCATGGGACGAACATTTATGGATGCAATTGATTGTCCATTTATAGCTGTAGATAAGGAAATAGAGAAAATCAAGCAACAAAACATTAACTGTATTTTAGTCGACATACATGGCGAAGCAACTTCTGAAAAACAAGCCTTGGCTCACTATGTTGATGGTAGAGTCAGTGCCGCACTGGGCACACATGCTCATGTGCAGACAGCGGATGAGAGAATATTGCCTTGGGGAACAGCTGCCATTACAGATGTTGGGATGTGTGGATGTTTTGATTCAATAATAGGTGTAAAAAAAGAAATTTCTATAGAAAAATTTCTTACTAAGCGCAAAATCAAATATGAACCTGCCGATGGCCCAGGTGGCTATGGAGCTGTACTCGTTGAAATTAACGACAAAACAGGCAAAGCGTTGTCAATTCTAAGACTAAGAGAAACTATTGTATCTCTTTAATAATCTTCTATAATAAAGGTTATTATGCAACGATCTTCTTTTACTGAACTTTATGAAACATTTTTAGACTTTGTAAGACAAGAAATTCAAAAAGAGCGCAGTACTGTTAACAAAAAAATGCTCAGCGTGCTTCTTTGGTGTTTTGTCTTTCCAGCCTTGCTTTCAATCATAATTGTTATATTAACAAATTTAGAAAACCAAATTTTACCAATGATTTAAGTGTGTTATCTCATTTGGAGCCGAGGCGGATCGAACGCCCGACCTCGAGCTTGCAAAGCTCGCGCTCTACCAGTTGAGCTACGGCCCCATTTTTGAGATACTA
>JACRAO010000169.1 GCA_016213345.1 Bdellovibrio sp.
CGTTTTAATTTTGCAGAACTAATTGTCATGCCAGAAATAGTAGGAAGATCACTTAATCCATCAACCTCAACACCTACATCAGGCAAAGCACGACCATTTTTCCCCATTGCAATAATTAATGTAGCTTGCAGATTTCTGAGTTTATTAACAAACTGAGGAGCGCCACCAATTAGTGCTGCTAATTCTGCAGCTGCGCAAGATTCTGCAGAAGAAGGACTCCCCGTAGAAGCCCACATTCCCAAATCTCCTAAAGGACGATTTACATTTACACCAGTCGCATTATCAGTCAACACAGGACCATAACAAGGAGCGCGATAAGTCGTAGCATTCATAGTGCCAATTTTTCCAGCCATGGCTGTTGGATCACCACCATCAAGTGCACTATTAAATTCAGTTTTCATTGTATCCATTGGTTTAACATCTGGTGGAGCAGTTGTTGTCTCCGCAACTGAAAAAGGAAACATATAATTTAACCATTTGTACCTAGAAAAAGCTAAACTTGTTGACGAACTGGCCGTAGGCGAAGTTACTACAACACTCGCTAAAGCTGCTTTTAACGAAGAAACAGCAGACGAACTTTTGCTACAACCCATACTGAAACAAGTCACAAAAATAAAAGAAATTACAAATACATATTTGAAAAAACCATTTTTCATATTAATCCCTCCTTGAACTTGAAAAATATACTATATTTAAAGTTTATGCATAAATTTTAAAATTTACAAAATATTTTTTTATAAACTGAAACTGAAACTGTAACTGTTACTGTTACCGTTACTGTCACCATATATATGTATCATTGTCAGTTAACTGACTAATACTTGTGCAGTACATTTTGATACCTGTATTTTTATTTTATTAATAATTATTTAATAATCATATGATTATTACTATAAATTTATATACTTAGATCACATATAAAAACTATATCATTTTTTTGACACTACATTAAAAAATGTCATAAAGTTGGCATCAAATTTGCTATATTTTACTATCGCTATGGGCGCGAACGAAAACAACGTAATATCGTTAGGAATGGTAAGAAAAATAAAAAACACTGAGGTGGAAGAAGAAGCTTATCGAGTAATGATCATTAGTATGAGCAAAACCGAACTGCTTGACGAAATGGTGCGCTTTCAAGAAGAGCGCACAAAAATCGGCAAGCTCACATTATCTATGATGGTGCGCGGAAAGCATCTTTTTAAGGCATTAGAGGAACAAGCAGAAACTCTTGAGCTAAAAACACTTACAGGTGCGTATCGCCGCCACCTCGAATACGAAATTGCCGAACTCTTAAAACGCGGCTCCCCTGCTCCAACCTAAAATTACGAATAATAA
>JACRAO010000170.1 GCA_016213345.1 Bdellovibrio sp.
GACGTTTATGGTAAGAGGGAGATTCCCTCAAATTTCGTTTTGCCAGTACAAACAGTATCTTATTTGTTTGCGTCAATTAAACTCAATAAACCAGTGTATCGATTGCCGTTGTTTTCGACCAAGCCTGTTAGGCTTGTAGCATTAGAAGGCACAGCAAAAGTAGGTGATATAGTTAGTGCTGCTCAAAGTGGAAAGTATACAGCTAGTTTATTAAATTACTTCAATTTTACTCGTTTTGGTCTGAGTGATGCCTTTGTTCCTGTGGGGGGTAGTGGCATTGCTGATGATATTGGTGTGCCGTATAAACTCACTCCAAAGCTGTATCACGTCTCGGTTAGTCAACCACCTTTTTTGTCTGATGTGATGGTTGCGTCATTTTTAGATCAAGATGCTAATCGGCAATGTTTAATACCCATGGATGTGAAAACGGCTGCGACATTGGATAATCCAAACAAAATTTCTGCAGTTGACTTGGCTGGTTTGAAGCCATCAAGACGCACTAGGCGATTGTTTGCACAATCTTCGAAAAATATTTTAACCGTTGCAGTGAGTGAAAAATCAAAAAGAGTTACGGGCATTATAAGTTCAGAGGTGGGATCACAAGTCAATTCAGGTGAGTTTTTACCAGTAGACGAGTTAGAAGATTTTAAAATACTTCCTACATTAATACAGGCTAGTGCTCCTGTACACGGAGTCGGATTTTTAAGCTTTTACAAAAAACAGCCTATAAGGCTTAAAAACCCGGAAGTGATATATCCTTTTATGACAGTAGCTGTTTTACCGTCTGCAAAAGCTGTTTCATTTGTAACTCAAAAATTAAACGGTGAGGTTATAGAAGAATACAGCTACTCAGAGTTTGAATTTGGTGCTAATTTCAATGAAAAGTCACTTGATGGGGTATCTATTTTGAAGGATTTAAATAGATTTACCAAGACTAAAGCAAAAAGAATTAGCGTCGACTGAAAAATACGTGATGAAAAATACGAGATGAAAAGTACAAAATGAAAACACCAAATAAAATTTAAATGGCAAAAAAGAGAAAATTTTTATTAGTTTTTTTTATTTTACTTTGTTTTACGTCTTGTATGACAGCTTACCGAAAGACAGTTGGAGCTGATATAAATCAAATCTTTACCAAACTCTATTTTACAGATTTTAATACTGCATGGCAAGGTGCTTTGGAGGCTTTGAAGTCAAGCCGTATGGATGTCTCAAATCGCGAAGGTGGTTTTATCCAAACGCGTTGGACAGACAACACACAGGAGAAGAACTTTATTGACTCCTTTGGTGATGCTAATGCTTATCTTAGCGCGAAGTATCGTTTTAGGGTTACGGTAGCGAAAGGATTTTTTAATGGTGTTGCGGCAATCAAAGTGAGTGTTCAAAAAGACCAGATTACGCAAAGAGATGTGCTAGAAGGCTGGAGACATATTGAAACAGATTCTATCGAAGAAAACACACTGCTTTATAGAATAGGAAGAATTATTTATATAAAAATGAAACTAGCTCAGATCGAAGAAGAAAAAGTAAAAAAAGCCTTAGAAGAAACGCAATTTGAAGAAAAAGAAGAGAACGAAGTAATAGAAAACTAAAAAACTCTTACAATTTTTAAAAAACGATTTATTTTTTGACACAAAGCGCTACATCGTGTTAGGTGCTTATTCTTGTGTGAGGGACTGAAATCTATGAAAATAAAACATGTCTTATGGAGTGTGTGTTTTTTTATATTTACTTTCGTATTTGGTTTAAATTTGCATGCAGCAACTCCGGTTGACTGTTGTGAAGTTGCACGATCTTTTGGATAAAGATTCCTACTTTTTTCTGGATAGCAATATTTTGATCTTTTACAAAAAGGGGCCACATTTTTTATAAAGATCTGAACAAATCACAAATTTATTTCTGTTTTTAAATAAGTTCTGTAGAAGCAATTCTAATATGTTCAGCGGTAACTACTTGCACCTGTTCTGCGGCAGCAGCAATCAAGCCACCAAGTGCAAGGTGATTGGTTTTTCGTAAAACTCCAGAACCAATTTGAGTTATTGCAGTTATGGCTGAATCAGTATAAAGCTGCTTTTTTATCCCTCCAATTACCTGCTGGTGATGCTCTAGATATATTCGTATCTGTTCTTGATTTAA
>JACRAO010000171.1 GCA_016213345.1 Bdellovibrio sp.
TGATGTTCTTGTATTGTTTGGGAGTTTTGGCTCTCTACTAAGTCTAAGACTTTTTTATGAGCTATTTCGGCATGCGCACAACGCTAAGAACAGAAGTACGAGTGTTATCTGCAAGCTCAACACCAGGCAAAATAATGGAGTTAAGTCCAATAACACAATTTTTACCAATTTTTACATTTGGAGCAATCTTGACATGTCCACCAACTACTGAATTTTCGCCAATCACTACTTTACCCAAAATCACTTCTTCTGCATTAGACATCAAGTGCCCAACAATACGGCATGACTGACCCAAAACGACATTGTCTTGAATTTCAATCAGAGACAAATCATGAATGATAATATCACGTCCAAAAGTAACGTTTTTGCCAATCTTTGCACCCATGAGTCTGTAAAATATCTTTTGCAACCCAAAATAATGATCAAACCACGGACGAAATAGACTTGCAAAATTATGAAAGAAAAACTCTCGCTCTAAATAATAAAGATTTTTAAGATCCTTTTTTGGATTAAAAACACATGGCTTTAAACCAATTTTTCTCAATTTCTTATACATAGCTACAAGAATTAAAAAACACCATGGATAAGTCAAAAAGACGAAAATAAAAAAAAGTAATTTTAACCATATAGAGTGTAAAAATAACCATATCCCGAAATATGGCAGTGCTGAAACAAACAAGAAAACAGCAGCAAAACTAAAAGAAACTATGTCAAACCACCACATAAATTCACTTTAGTTGGGCATAAATCATATCTGCAACCGTTTGTAGCGATGGAGTTTGCTTTAAGCTAAAACCTTCTTTTAACTCCAATTGGTATTTGAGCCTGATCATTCCTAAAATTTCCATTTGTTTCACAGTGTCAATCCCTAGATCTGCTTCTAAATCCAAATTAGATTCTAGCATCTCTTCTGGGTAACCTGTTTTTTCAGAAAACAATAATGTAACTTCTTTTAATAAAGCTTTCTTGTCATAACTTTTTTTTATCTGGTCTGGTTTATTTTCTGGTTTGATTTTTAGCGGTAGCACAGCTACTGGTTTTGTATTCTGGCCAAAATAATCTCTACCATTTTGACCGTTTGTCAGTTCGTAGCTATTTTTCAATAAAGAAGCCAAGACCTTTTTTTGACCACGGATATGCCTTCTAAACTGTTCATTTTTAGAAAGAGTCCTAAACTCATCGTCTCCTAAAAAAGTAGCAAGCATGGCTATATCGGCAGTAGTATCCAAATTTTCTGACATCATAAATTATCCCCCCATAATCTCCTATAAGCTGAATGCTAGATGCCAAATAAAAAATTAAAGGTCAATAAATAATAAAAAAAGCTAAAACCCCAGCTTAAAAACAATAGACACTCAGCGACATATAGCTAGCAATGCATGGCAGTTGTAAAAATATACTTCTTGTTATCATATAAGGGCAAGAAAAACTGCGACTTAAGAGAAAAAAAACGCTCTTCATTGTTCTCAATATCGTTCTCAATATCGTTCTCAATATTGTTCTCAATTATTTTTCCAAAATATATAATACCTTTGTTTTTATCATTCAAAAATAAAAAAAGTTTTTCTCTATCAATAAAACTTTCCATTTGCATTGTAGACAGCGTAAGTCCTTTGCCAATAGCCTTACTCATCGCCTCTTTGGCTGTCCACAAAAGCGTAAATGCCGAAAAAAGTAAGTCATCAGGCAATGAACGCAACATTGCTTTTTCTTGAAGTGTAAAATTTAAATTAAAAAACTCCTCGTCTCTGTCAGCAACTTGTTCTAAATCAATACCAATATTTCTTAATGGATGAAAACTAGCCACTGCATATTGACCACTGTGTGAAATAGACACACTGCCCATAGGTAAAGCACCTTGTTCAAAAATAACCATTGGATAAACTGATGCATGGTCTTTATTTGAGTTTTTGATACAAATTTCGTTCTTTAAAAATTTTGGAAAGTATGTCTGGAGCGCTGTTTTGGCAGCCAGTCTTCCATAAAAAAATGTCTCTTTTCTTTTTTGAACCTTAAAACTATTAAATTTATTTCTTTCATTTATATTTAATACGTTGTCTAAATTTTTCTCAGTAATCCATTGCGAATCTAACCGAAAAAGAGCCATACTCAATTGATCATAAAAACTTCCATCTTGAATAAAAACTGGTGATGGATAATCCATCTTAACTTCCCCCAACGTATATAACAGTGAGCTACATAGCTTGGTTAATTTTTTAGTATTTTTAAATAATATTATGAGTAAGGCTTTTGGGAGGACAGGACGTCCGGAGCACCATGGATGGTGCGACAAAGGGTCCCATAAAGCTGGATGCGGCATTACGAATAAAATTATTTAAAAATACTAAAAAATTAACCAGAATATGTTACTCATTGTAATTGCCAAAAAGCACAAAATGAGTCAATAAAAGACTAATGCGCTCTTACACTGCGTCATCAGTTTTTTTATCTTTAGTCACACATGCCCTAGTAGGTTTCGCGCTAATATCTATTCCTATTTGCTTTGATATGCCTATTTTGCCAAATTATATTGAAGTTTTTTTAAATACAGAGTTCTCTAATTTACACATTAAAGACCACCTTGCGCATAGTCAAAAATCGGCTGTATCTAAAAACAAAAAGCTAGTCTTTAGCACAGAAGAATCTGCACAAAAATCCATACCCAAGCCATTAGTAGCTCAGCCTGAATACTTTATGCCACATCCCCAATATCCAAAGTTTGCATCAAAAAAAGGTTGGCAAGGCGAGGTACTGTTAGAACTAACAGCAAATCACAAGGGAGAAGTTCTGGACATCTCAATTATGAAAAGTAGTGGATTTGCAGTTTTAGATCAAGTCGCAGTGGATACATTGAAAAACTGGAGAGTGTCTCCACTTGCAAGACTTCAAGTTCCGATTCGGTTTCAATTAAAAGACGAATTGTAGTTACTTCTTAGAAACAATTTCACGTGTATCTTGTAGCAACCACGCCAATGATTTTTTTACATAGCGGCGCTCTACTCGTTTAAAAAGGTTTTCATCTATAGATATGCGATTAAAATAATCCTCAGGATCTTCGATAGCAATAGTTGCTGGATCCCGGTTAGCACCCTGACCACCAAAAGCAAAGTTTTCATCTGACATACCGGTAATCCCCTGTCCAGATGCTGCGCCATTTGCATCTCCATCATGAGCACCTCCACCACCAGAATACAAACCCCCGCCATCCGCAGCCGACGCTACTTTATCATCTTTTTTGAGAGTATCTTTTGGTTCTGTTTTTTCTCCATTTAGCGAAAATCCACTATTTCCTCCACCTGATCCCCCACCTCCGTCACCAGAACCTCCACCACCTGATTTGCCGTTGCTATCATTTTTATTATCTTTAAGTTTAGACAAAAGATCTGAATTGTTATTTGTATTAAAACCATCACCTGGTTTATTCGAAAAATTATCTGCCTTTTTAGTCCCCAAATCACCCACAGCTGGACCAGAAATAGCAGCTAGCTTTGCGGTTTCATCACCACCTGTTTTCCCTACTCCGTTAAGTTGTGACCTAAGCTTTGCAATTTCAGTAGCACTATCTCTATTTTGTGTTCCTAGGTCTGCCAATTTTGTACTTGTATCAAATGCACCATCAGCAAGCCTAGTATCTCCATTATAAACGACAGGAGGAACACTAGAAGTCTGAGTTGGTCCCCCACCCCCACCACACCGGACCATTCCTAAAATAGACACTGAAAGCAAAGTAAGGAAAATTTTTTTCTTCTTTTGTGTATTCATGCGCGCCCCCTATATTTTTGCACAAGTAGCTTTAACGTGTTGTTTGATGGCTGCAACCCCATATACTTGTGTTTTTGAGCGATAACAAGCAGACACCTTTTTAATACATTTTGACGACCATTTTCCACAAGTGCCACAAGCACGGAGTACTTGAGCTCTAACTTGAGCGCTCAAAGCGCTCATCACTTCGGGACCCAAGAACTTTTGCCAATTTCCTACATTACTTAAAAATTTTTCTTGACCATCCCAGAGGATTTTCTGAACAACAAGCATGGTTGCAGTGTGCACTAGCCTTTCTCTAAGAGAAATTAATTGTAAAGCCAGCTGTCTTAATGGTCCATGATCAGGATTGTTTTTTCCAGGAGTAGAAATGCCTTGATCCCATTGCCAGTGTGGCTTGACACTATTAATTTCGGCTTGTTTCATTTCCTGAACAATACTTGCACCAAATTCTTTTTCAAGTTTTGCAAAAAGACCATGGTCTTTATTAGTAAAATAATCTAAATCCTGTGCAGCTTTTACACCTATTGGAGCTACTGGGATCATAGAACGACCAGATGGGGCTTGAAGTACATTAAAAATTTCATCTGCCGCAACACTTGCAGCAGTTATGCCAAATCCGCTGTATTGAGAAAAAACCCAGCTACCTCTACCAATATCACCTAAATCTACAGAAACACTCGAATTACTAACATAAACAATAGGATCGGGACCACAGTATCGCCCTTGTTCACCGGAAACATCACCATGTGCATAAGTCTCTTCTCGCACATTGTGTGCATATCTTCCTGCACATGCAGCACATGCTGGCCAAATCTGAGTTCCAAAATCAGCACCTTCGGCAATATCCTCAATATTCATATCAACTGACCTGGCTAAGGTATCTGGAGGCAAAATAGCAACGTCTCTAGCTGTTTTTCCGTGTCGGTATTCATGTTCTAACTTATCACTTACAAAATTATTGGCATCACGAATGATGTTTGTAATTACTTTATTACAATCTTGAAAAAGACGACCTCCGCATGGCACATCAACACCAGTTGTAAGAATTGTATTTGCAACGGCAACTGTTAGAGCAGCGCTTTGCATTGGCTGAACTGCTTCTTTTTCTGATTTTGCCGAAAGAAGCAGTGGCACAGAGACAGATAAGATTAAAAACAATGATCTATTTGTCATGCTCGCCCTCCATGGCTGCGCTTGCAATTATAAGAAGCCTCGCTTCCAGCTCGGCAGCATTGTATTATTTGAATTGTCATTTTATTTTCCCCCCGTTATATTCCCCCTGAAATGTCCCATATCCACCCCCTACGAATTAACTTTATGCGTTAATTATAGTGTAAACAGAATATTTATAGTTGACAAGAATAATATATTATAGAGAATGAGATAAGGGGGTTGGTTTGGTGATTGATTTAATAATTAATAAATTATATTTAAATAATAAATTTATCTTAACTTTTCTCATTATAACTACTACGCCCTGTTCTGCTATCGGTGGCTCTACAGAAGAAGCGAAAGAGGCTTTAATTCGATCTCACAATAACTATTACACGGCTATAACTTCAAAATCAAAACTTACAAAAGAAGAAAAAAAGGAAATTATCGCAAAAATCATAACGCCTGCTCAAACTGAATACCCATCAGCAAGAAGAGAAGACACCGAAAAATTTGCCACACAGTATGTCAAATTTCTTCCCAGAGAAGAGTTCGATAAAGCCATATCTAACTTAGAAAGAGAAGAAGAAACCCTAAAAGATGACGATTCATCCCCTAATTCATTTATGGTTTACTGGAAAAAAATTTCTACCATGTTTAAAGACGACAAAAACCCAGACCGAAAACCCACCAAAGAAGAACTCATAGCACCTAAAATTGTAGACATCAAAGATGGCACCCAGTACGAAGAAATGATTTTAGATAGTAAGGACATCGCCCCAAAAGAACTTGTGTTTGCACCCACAAAAAAAGCTCCCATTACAAAAACAACCAAACGCTGAAGTACACACTAGTTAACTAACATTCTTTCACAAGCCGCTCCAGCCATTCTACCAGCAATTTTTTGGGCTCTTCGTTCTTTTACGTAATCCACTACGGCATTTAGTCCTTTTTGTCCCAGAATTGTTGAAGTATAAAGTATTGTCGACAAAACTGCTGCTTCTCCAATTTTTTCACCCCATGGAATATTAGGCCTAAACGTAAAAACATTTAAATAACCAGCAGCATAAGTAGTCAGCAAAGAACCTAAAAGATTACTTCCCCAGCTAATTAAACCATTAGGTGCATTAACAATTGGCGGATGTTCCAACGAATACTCCAAAAGTGCAGCAGCATTGGCATGTAATTTCAGGGCCGGAGATTGTGGATCTATGCTGATGTGAATATTTAATAACTCCTGCCTTGCTCTTTCTAACCTCTCTTGATCTCCTAACTGAATTGCTTCTTGCAGTCTTCCTACTGCAGCAAAACCCTGACTAGCGCTTGAATAAAACTCTCTCAAAACTTTAACTGCTTCTGCATCCAATGTTTTTTCTAACTCTTTATCACTTAACTCATACGGCAACTCCAAAGAATTATCGGTGTCTTTTTTGAATAATTGTATTAACTTTTTATAACTAGCCACAATGCCAGCGGCATTTCCAGTTCTAAGCGCTTGTCCCAATTCTGTTTTAATGGTCATAAACTCCGAATTCATTTCATCAAACGCTTCTCCATATAACTGATTTCCTCTTGTAATTGGTTCCCACATCCACCCAAAAACCCAATAACCAACTAAAAAGCTATAAACAAAAGCCTGCGCTGCAGTTAGAATATTTTGTCCACCAAAAAATACTCGAAATGCAATATTTGTTAATATTGCAGCTTGTATAGTTTTAATACTACGGATAAGTCTGTTTAAAATAATTGGGCCATAATTTGCTTTTCTCAGATTAATAGCATTAAGGGTCCACCCAAGAACCCCAGAAAAAAAGCCATCTTCTCTAGTTTGCCCCTGCAATGAAATAGCCTCAATTGGAGCATAATTATCTTCTACCATTTGGGCCAACCTTTGATAAATAAGCATCATTCTTCCTGGAACTGAAACTCCATAAATCCAAACTTGCTCGAACATATCATAGCGATGTCCTGGGGTTGTCCAAAAAAAGGAATCTTCGTTTGCAGCCAACGCCTGTTGATCACCAGGATTAGCTCTTGCACCAACTAAAGCCATCTGCATAACCGTAAAAGAATAATCCATTACGAATTGCTGCCAAGTTTGTGTAGTAACAAACTCACTTGGATCATTTCGTCTTAAAAACTCATACTCTGCTAAACCAAAACGACCTAAACCAGAAAGAACCCTAGAAAGAGCAGTTCTACATTTCTGCCTAGTTTTAGCCGCAAATCTACCAACAGGACCTCTTGTCTTAACTGCATCTGCAATTTTCTTAGCTTCGGCATAAAAAGCCCTTAACTCTTCTGTGCTAAGAACTGTAAAATCTTTAACTCCACGGCTTTGTCCTAATCTTTCGATTTGATCATTAAGTTCACTTGCCACTTCTGCCCATCTTCTCTGAAAATTCTTGTCATTAACTCGTTTCTCTAATTCTTCTCCTGTAATTCTAAAACCACGCTCTTTTGAGAGTGCATCCAGCGCCTCTGCATCTATTTCCGCTTCGCGACTCGCAACTTGGTAAGCAAGTAACAAGGCTAGAGAACGAATTCTTTCTTTTCTAGTCAATAAAATCGTCAAACCTGCAGGATCAGAGCCTGAACCTACTCTCGGTTCAAGAGACGTTGCATCTGAAGCAACACTTGGCATAGCAACTCTGGTAAATGGATTCACTCCATTTTGGCAGGCTCTAATAAAATTTGGATGATTAGTCCATCCTAAGACTCTATGCCAAAATGGAAGCATAAGCTCAGCATAAATTCTTTTACCCACGGAAACCAATCCCTTTACTGGCGTCCAATCTGGTAAATTTTGTAACTTAACTTTAGCAGCACCAAGAAGATACAAAGCAGGAATAAATGCTAATAAACCTAATGTGCTTTTTAAGAGCGTAATTCTATAAGCTTTATCCTTTAAAACCGAAGGCCAATAACTATCATAGATTTGTTGAATAGTATGCACCACCCAAGCAGCTTGTTCACTAGGAAGTGCAGAATACACACCGGCTAAAGCGGCTCCTCCAACCGCAATCTTACCAAGGAGCTTCATTCTTTTTGATGTTAAAACACGATAAAGTAATGACCTTCTCGTCTCTTGAGTACCATTTGCTTTTATAAGTGCTGAATGTAGCTTTCTCCATACTGAACCAAGGTCACCAGTTTCTAACCCCTTTTCGAGTTCTGCTATATAATTTCTAACATTCGGATCAGCAGGTTCTTTCAAAGTACCTTTAGCCATTTGCTCCTGTCTTTCGTGTAGACGTACGCTTAGCTCATCTGGTGATAAGCTAGAGAGTTCTCGTAGCTCCACAGGGGTAGCATCTCCTAGTGCATTTAAAACCTCAATTTGCGCTTGTCTTCTTAACGATTGAAAACTAGCTTCCCACTCCGAATAAGAAAATTGGTCTCTATTTTCTCCAGTTGCATGCATATTTCTATTTGCCCTGGCTAATAGAGCAGCCATTTGTCTATTACTAATTACCGAAAGAGCGCCTCTCAGATCTGAAGGCAACTCTTGAGAAAGTTCTTTAGCTGATGCATCCGCTACTTCTTTTTTTTGTAATTTGTAAATTTCAGGAAGCAAGTCTTCGCTGTCTTTACTTGGTGCAACAATATGAGCTAAAAATGATAAAACTCCCATAGCTGTGGAGACCTGAGTTTGCATTACTGATCGATCTATGCCACCAATTTTTACGCTCTTTCCATCTTCTTTTGTTTTTGTGATAATTATGTCACCCGCAGTCAAAGGCTTATCTATCGGTTGAATAACAGCGCCCTCAACAGATGCACCCTCATCATGATAGGGTGCTAAACCTCTGGTATAGGGTGCTAAACCTCTGGTCAAAAATGATAGTTGAACGCCTTGTACTTCATTCGGTTTAAGGCCCGAATCAACAAGTTTTACTAATGGAATAGGAGAAGTAAAAAGGCTTTCTCTTACAAATGCCATATCCGTTGCATGAAGAACGCCACTTGCATCTAAAATAACAAGTAATTCCTTATCCCTTGCAAAAGCTATCGGTGTTATTCCAGACACTATATGCCTAGCTTTCAAAGCTCCCTTTTCTGTTAATTCAAAAATAATTGAACTCGTCCCCGGATCGAGAATAACTTTAACATCCCGCTCGAAATTTCCAATCTGTTTAGATGAAATATCTAAGTTAAGATTGCCTAAGTCTATACGCTTTTCGACTTTCCCATCTGCACCAAAAATATGAAGTTCTTGGCCTGTTAATTTAAACGTATCTGGAGATTCTTTTGGTAATTCTCCAGGTTTTGCATCAGCTAGCTCAGTAAGTGCATCGTTTACTATTTTGCCACTTTCTTCAATACTTGGATCGACAGCACCACCACCTCCAGCATCTGGAACACTCACATCGTCAGCAGCATAAACAACAGGAAAATACTGTACAGGAACAACAAACTGAACAATAAGAACGAATACTATTAGTTTAGATAACAACCTAAGAACTTTACTTTGATGAGTCACCATTCAAACACCGCCTCCAATCTCTCACACACGAGTAGGCTATACCAATCGGTGACACTATATGTCAATACTTATTTCAACATATGATTTATTTATCACCATGTGCAATATGGTGTGTAATTTGTTATTATGTTGGGATTAGATTCTGCTCAAAAAGGTTCAGCAGAATCTAGATTACTGGACGAACCTTAGTACACGCAATGTTCGCCCCTTCAAATTCTTTAGCAAAATCCTCTAAAATTTTTGGGATAAAGCATTCCTTAAGCTGAGATATAGACAACCCAAGCTCAAACAATCCAATAGCCGAAACTGGTGCTCCCTCAGGGTCAAGATTAACCCCAATGTGCAATAGTTGCGAAACAGGCGAAGAAGTCACAATAGAAACACTTAGCTTTCGTTCATTAATAAAAAGATCATTTCCTGAGCGAATAATCATATGGGAACTAGATTTTGAAAAATTAAGTTTTTCGGCTATTTTAGCAATAAAAAGCCTTTGCAAAAGCACAGCTTCTTTTAGACTCATACAAAAAAACTCACCCAGAAAATGTAGCATGAGCTTGGCTTTGATAAAATCGCCTTGTTTTCTATCCTCCCAATCAACCAAGTGCTCCGTTTTGACATGACAGGGACCAATAAAAGCACAAATACCCGATCCCTTTAGATTAAAATGAGAAAACAAAAAATGAGGCCTGAGCTCTTGACCCGTATACGTGAGTTCTTGATTCGAAAAATGTATGTTCACCGACCGGTCCTATACAAGACCAAAGCCATGACAGTAAAAACAATCACTGATGTCCAATCACTCCCAGTCATCGCTGGCACTAAAGTACTAAAATCCAATGCCTGACCCCAACCCTCTTTTAACAACAAAATCGCAAGCCCAATGCCCGCAATCGATCCTCCGGCTATTAACCCAGAAGAAAACAACACTCCTGGTGAAGACTCAGAATCTTCGTCTCCACCTTTGTTTTTGCGACTCCTGCGATCCACCAAATACCTAATCAAACCACCAAAAAATATAGGAGCCGAACTCGAAAGCGGTAAATATACCCCAACTGCAAACGGCAATGAAGCAACCCCGCAAAGTTCAAGCACGATAGCAATCGACACCCCCAATAAAACCAATCCCCAAGGCAGTTTTCGGCTCAAAATACCATCAATAATCAAAGACATAAGACGAGCTTTTGGAGCTTCGTACTTCATGACTGGGCTGCCGTCATCTCGTTTATTAAGTGCCCCATTAATGCCAGGATCTACTAAATATTTAATACTCCCACTATCGTCCACTAGATACTTACCCGGCTGAACTAAAGCCAAAGGACCCACTTTTGGAGTCTCCGAAAGCTGAAATACATGGTACAAATTTTTATCTTTAGCCCCCTCTGGACCATAAACTGCTTCCATCTGTGTCAATGCCGAAACATCTTCTATCTTTGCAGTTGGAAGATTTTTTTGTGAGTAAACTGTCGAAGCATCATTAAGTAAATTTAATGTATAACCAATCACAACAGCCGAAGTAAGCGCACCAAACAAAAGACCAATCTGCTGTGCACGCGGAGTTGCTCCAACCAGATACCCAGTCTTTAGATCCTGAGCAGTTGTACCACCATTTGACGCTGCAATACAAACCACAGCCGCCACACTAAGAGCCGTCACCCGATCCGCTGGACTCACCCACCCTAAAGCTAAAAAAATCAGACTTGTTACAAGCAAAGTAGCTATAGTCATCCCGGAAATAGGATTAGACGATGAACCAATCTCTCCTGTAATCCGAGAACTCACGGTTACAAAAAGAAAACCAAATACAATAATAAGACAAGCTCCCAATAAATTCATATTGAGCATAGGAGCTAACCAAATTGCAATTATCAAAAATGCACACCCTACAAGGACATATTTTATTGATATATCTTGCTCCACCCTGGAAAGTGCTTTTTTAGCAAGCCCGGATGTTTTCAAATTACCTAGACCCGCCGCAGCCGAACGCACAATTGTAGGCAAACTGCGACAAAGACTAATAATACCACCAGCCGCCACAGCTCCGGCACCAATGTAAAGAACATAATTTCTCCAGATTTCATGAAGACTTAATTCAGAAATTAATTTGGTTGCTGGAAATAAAGGCTGTGTAAGACTTTCACCAAAAAGTTTAATCATCGGGATCAA
>JACRAO010000018.1 GCA_016213345.1 Bdellovibrio sp.
ACTTTCACTAGTGAAAGTATTTGTTAATTTTTATTTATATTTAGGATCCAAAATGCCGCTCTATCTGACAAAAAGCAGGATCTACTCCATATCCCTCTAATAAAAGCACAAGACCTGGTAGCTTTTGAGAACAAAGTGGAGAAACCACAGGTTCGCCCTTTTCATAAAAGGCATTTTCTATTAAACGTACCTGCTCCTCACACACTGTAGATGTAAAATATTTTTCACCATCCTTTAACCATGGATCACTGCAAAAAGTCCTGTCTAAAGCTTGTTTTATCTTTCTTATTTTTTTTGTAATTTCATGATTGTCTTCTAGTTCTTCGGGTTCTAGCACTGCACTCCATAAACTTTTTTCGCCGTCGCTAAAAAAATATCCCCAAGTATGCTTTTTTATGTCTTCGTTAGTTTCTTTATTTAAATGCATATAAAAACTTTCACTCAAATCTTCGCCCATAATACGCCTATGTTTTAACACTAACTGAACCACACCCAGTGAATGCCTTAACTTTAAACTCTCAAGCCCAGAAATTTTTACAATAGCCTTGCTTAACTTTATCCACTCTGTATCAATAACAAACACTAAATCACAAAAAATCTCTTCTCCACTCGAAAGCACAAGTGTTATCCTTTTTTCCTTTTCATACGCAATAGAATTAATTGTACAATCTTTATAATGCCTTAGTTGTGCATTATTTAATAATTTTTTTCTTAAGGTTTCAAAAATCTCTATAAAACTCAAATTTTCAAACTGTGTCTGAAACAATGGAGCCATATATCTTTCACGAGCACACAAAAGTTCTGAACGAATACTTGCTCTTTCTTCTTGAGTCTGACCTTTCATCCAAGCTGCTTCATGAAAGGACTTATATCGATACTCTCTTAAAAAAGAATCAGTCTTAAGCTCTCCTGGATCAGTTTCATATTTTGTTAAAATCGCTTTCAAAAACTGAAGTCCATGACCATCTTCTGTCACAGATAAAACAGGTAACAACCTGGTATTTTGACCTGTGATCCATAAAACTTTTTTATTTTGTAGCAGTAAACTCGCTATAGCTCCTAATGCTGCAGCTCCATCACCATAGACAACTGTTTGTAAATTTTTGTCTTCTTTCATAAACAATCACAGTTTTCGATAAATTTGCGATGAAGAATTTTAACAGCTTCATCTTTTCTTGAGGCTGCAACAGAAACAGTAATCGCAAGCGGAGAGGCAACACCGTGGGTAACTAAAATATCATGACTCGCTAACGCGTCTGAAATTTCAGCAAGCGATGTGCAATCCTGTAAAAAACGATTGCCAATTAATGAAACAGGCACCTGATTTCTTATTACTTCAAAGCTTTTAACAAAACCATCATGAGTTAATTTTTCTAATCCCTTTTTCCACTCATCTTCTACGTCTTTTTCTATATAAAAAAACATTTGCCCATCATAAAACATAGGTGCAATTGCCGCCAAATGATTCTTTGATGAAAACTCCCAAATTGCCGATGCAACTGTTGGGCGCATTAAATTTATTTTTAAAAAAATTTTCGACACATCATCTGCAACAGCTAAAACCCGGTACTCTTCCATACCTTTTATTGCTTCCCTGTTTACCACTTCGGTACCCTCGCTTTCATTAAAACTATTTTTTACAACAAGTTTTACACCATATTTTTCTGCCAAATCTACAGAACGATAATGCAATACACCAGCTCCCCTAAAAGCCATCTCTACCATAAGATCATGTGGTATTCTTTCGATGAGCTTAGCTTTTTTGACAATTCTTGGATCAGCCGAGAAAATACCATCTACATCAGTATAAATTTCACAAATATCTGCATTCAAAACCGCAGCCAAAGCTACTGCCGTAGTATCCGACCCACCACGACCTAAAGTAGTGATCTCTTTAGATTCACTTACGCCTTGAAATCCTGCCACAATAGCAACTTTGTGTTCTGATATTGCGTTTTTGACTCGATCACCTAAAATTTTTTTTATTCTAGCTCGACAATGATTTCCATCAGTAATAATTCCTGTTTGTGAACCAGTAAATGACATGGCCTGAATTTTTAAATCTTCTAATGCCATGCTCAACAAAGCCATCGAAATTCTTTCACCTGCAGTCAAAAGCATGTCCATTTCTCGATTTTTCGGCTTTTTTGAAACCTTGTAAGCTAATTCAACCAGTTCATCAGTAGTATGTCCCATAGCGCTTACAACCACAATAAGCTGATGCCCTGAAGCATAAGTTTCTGCAATCCGCTCTGCTATAGTTCGTATTTTTTGTGGAGTTCCGACAGATGTTCCACCAAATTTTTGCACTACTAGGGACATTGTTTATTTATAGGCTAAAGAGTCTTAAAGCTCAAGTATCTCGATTAATCTTCGTGCTTGGTCGTGCACGGGCACCTTCGCGATTTTTTAAGCTAATACGGTAATATTTAGAGTTTCTCTTATAAGATCGCTTCTTTGCTGGGGCATCTCTTAAATCCAAGGTAGCAATACTGCGCGCTGGATCATTTGGCATTGGGAGCAAAATGCGAGTGCCCACCTTTAATACAACCTTAGGTGATAACTTATTAAGATCAACAATGGGGTCCACCCTGATACCAAAATGTCTAGCTACTTTCGAAAGGGTTTCTCCAGATTTGATGCGATACTTTAAAAACTCTACTTTTTTTGTAAAAGTATCATGATTATACGCTAATAAAAATTTTTCTTTAATATTAACCGGAAGCTTAACACGATAGGTGTCGGTAGTGGGAGGAGTGCACCAACGCAATAGTTCTGGATTAAAGCCCTTGACTGTTTGATACGAAAGATCAGCCGCTTGTGAAATTTTTAATAGATCTGCTGGAGCTTGAACTTCGAACTCCATCAACTCGTCTTGACTAAGCTCACCTTTTTTACTCACCTGTGGTGACGCTATAACCCGAGGCTCTTCGGCTAAGAATCCAAACTGTTCTCTGTTTTTTGCAATAAGTGCTGCAGCAATAACTTTAGGCACATAGTCTCTTGTTTCAAGTTTTAAAAATCGCTGGCGAGATAGCGTCCAAAAATCTGATACTCCATAACGACGAATAGCGCGGGCAATTTTTCCACCTCCAGAATTATAAGCAGCTATCGCAAGCTCCCAGCTTTTAAATATATCATACAGTTCTTTTAAATGATCCATAGCGGCAATTGTGGATTTTTTGGTATCTCTTCTTTCATCAATCCACCAATTTATTTGTAGACCATATTTTTTTCCAGTAGCCGAAATAAATTGCCATGGACCCACTGCCTTTGCATGTGAACGTGCATAATTATTAAATCCACTTTCAATCATTGCTAAATACACTAAATCTTGAGGCATACCCTTTTCTTTTAAAATAGGCGTCATATAAGGAATGAACTGATTTGATCGCTCAAGGTATTTTTCAAAATGCATTCGGCCGCGATCAGTAAAATAATCTATCCAAAACTCAACTCTTGAATTTATGGCAATAGGAATATCAAATGTTGTGTTTTTTAAAGTGATTGATTTGACAATAATCTCACGAGGGTTATTAACTTTATTTTCAACTATAATACTTGCAACACCTTCTTGTACTGTTTGAGTTTCTTTTTGTGGATTTAATTGTAACTTTTCTGTTTTTTGTAAATGTGCACAACTAGACAATGTCATTGCGACTACAAAAAAACTTAGTAAGACCAGCCTCATCTCTATAGTGTAATAAAAATCTATAATGTTTGTCATCAATTCGTCCTTAATTAAAAAATAAAAAAGAAATATTTATAACGCACCTTCTTGTTCTGTAACACCACGCTCCTCAACCGGTTCTAAAATCAATCCTGCTGGAGTTCTAAATTCTTCTCGAACCTCATAACAGCCTTTGTTTTTTCTTAAGAGTTCCATATATTTTGATGTTTCTATACAAATAGTGTTAGTATCAGACAATTTCACTCCCGTTTGTGATTTGCTATTTGTAGTTTTCATATACATTTGAACATCTTTTGCCGATTCGTTAACATACTGCGTAAGCCAATAAATACCAACAAACAAACAAAGCACAATAAATAAAAAAGAATACTCTCTCAACATGCTCACTAAATAATGAAGCAAGCTTTTGACCGAACCTGTTAATCTTAAACAATTTTTATTGCACTGCAATATTACATAATTACATCATGTGTCAAGCGTTACCGATTCGATTTCTTCAAACAAATCTGCATATCTTTTAGACATTGACAAGTTCTTAGACAGTTTGACAGTGAAACCTGTTGCACTTTTTTCATAATTGTTTTAACTTTTTGTTTAATTTTAGGGGGCACAATGGAAGAAACAAGAGCTATAAAACAATCCGCGTGGATTGGGATTTGCTTAGGAATTATCTTAATGGGGTTGTTATATTTTTTATTTAGCTCTGTTTTTGTATAAATTTTTTGTTAGGGCTTGTGAATAAATAAAAGTTACAATTGGCGCTCAGATTTGGTGCAGATTTGGACAAGACGATTGAGAAAAATACGAGGAATACTTATTGTATTTTGAGTATTTTTCGATTGAGTCGAGTTCAAATATGTCCAAATATGAGATGCATAGTGTGACTTTTATTTATTTACAAGCCCTTAGTACTTTTTTTCTTAATTTTTTTTTAAACTCTGCCACGCGATTTAGGAAGGTTGTGTGTTTCAATCCCAAAATCTGCGCCGCCAAAATACCTGCGTTATAAGCATTTCCAATTGCTACCGTAGCAACAGGCACCCCTTGTGGCATTTGTACAATAGACAAAAGGGCATCATATCCTTCTAAATGTCCAGTAGGAACAGGCACTCCAATTACAGGTAACTCAGTATAGGCAGCAATAAACCCCGGCAAATGAGCCGCACCCCCAGCCCCAGCAATTATGATTCCGAATCCATTTTTTCTCGCTTTTTTTGCAAAAACTGCAACTTCGTTTGGAGTACGATGTGCTGATAAAATTTTTACTTCAAATGGAATCTTGAATTCTTTTAATGCCACCGTGGCTTTCTCCATGATTGGTAAATCAGAATCACTGCCCATTAAAATAGCCACTTTAAAAATAGAATTTTTATTAATCATAAACTCTTTAACCATTCTTTTTCGCATCTTAACATTTCTTCTTCAAGCAAGGCAATTTGACTTGCATCCGAAACCAGGCCATTTAAATGTCCTAATTTACGTCTTTTTTTCCAATCCGTCTTTCCATACCAATGCAAATGCACCCTAGATGAAAGTTTGGGTAATTTAAATACAGGCTTAGAAACTTTTTCAGTTTCTTCCGTACCCAATAAATTTAACATACTAAAGCCAGCTGCAACCCCTACTCTTCCTAAAGGCAACCCCAAAACTGCTCTCAAATGATTTTCAAACTGACTGGTTTCAGCACCATCTAAGGTAAAATGTCCAGAATTATGAACCCTTGGGGCAAGTTCATTGAACCATACATTGTTATACTGATCCAAAAAAACTTCGATCGCAAAACAGCCATAAAGTGAAAGGTGTTTTGCGATTTTTTGGGCATATTCTCTTATTTTCAATTCAACCGCTGTGGCAACCCCAAACGCCAAAGCAGGTCCCCTTACCCACCTACAAATGCCCTCTTGTAACTCAACAATTACACATGGATAATACACCATTTCTCCTTCAATTGAGTAAGTCGAGACTAAAGCTAGTTCTTTCTTAAATAAAAGTTTTTCTTCGACAAATACAGGGATTTTTTGATCTAAAGCTTGTTGTAAAAAAGAAACTATTTTTTCGATATTTTCGTTTTGATGTTTACATACCAAAACACCTTGGCCGTCATAACCAAGTACGGACCATTTAAAAACGCACTGTCCATTAAACCGTTTCAATACTTTTTGAACCCATTTTTTAAGGTCTTCTCCATTTTTATACGCCTCAAATGACGAGGTTGGAATTTGTAAGTCATTTAATATTTTTTTCTGTCCTAATTTATTCTGCAAAACTGTCATTGTTTTTAGGGAAGGCAGAAATTTAATATCAAATTGATTAGATTGCCTTTCTAGAACTTTGCAATCTACAAACTCGTTTTCAAATAATACAATATCAACTTTAGAGAAAAATTTTTTTATTGCTGCCGTATTGTTTTGTCGTCCAAAAATAGAGGACTGGCATACCTGAGCTGCCGGGTCAGAACTCGAATCGCAATAAATCAAAGGATTTAGACCTATCCTATGACCCGCAGTAACAAGCATGCGAGAGAGCTGTCCGCCTCCTAAAATTCCTATCTTCTTTGTTTCCATACCATTACATCATATGTTAGTTTATAAAAAAATGGAAAAACATAAACCTCTATGGACTTCTTATTTTATAGCAAAAAGCTTAAACTTAGAACTAAAATTTTCTAAAAATAATACTTTTTCTTCTCTAAATACAAACTCTAGATTAACAAAACCAAATTCACTTTTTATTGCTATAAAGGGTGAAAAATTTGATGGTCATGACTTTATTACACAAGCAATTGCAAACGGTGCAAGTGGGATTCTATGTTCACAAGATTATATGAACATTCACCAAACATCAATACAAGCTCAACTATTTCCAGTGCAAAATACACTAATGGCCTTCCGTCTTTTAGCTAAAACATGGAGAAAACAGTTTTCTATCCCAATCATTGCAATAGGCGGTAGTGTGGGCAAAACAACCACAAAAGAACTTGTTGCCTCTATGTTACATGGAAAATACAAAAATATCTTAAAAACCCAAGGCAGTCAAAATGGTTTCATAGGGATTCCTATGACATTAGTCGAACTCAACAGTTCACATGAGATAGCTATAATAGAAATTGGGATTGACGAAATAGGAGCAATGAAAAATCATCTCGAAACTGTAGCCCCAACCCATGGCCTCATTACTACTATTGGCCCAGAGCACATAGAAAGATTACTGAACATAAAAACCGTAGCTCAAGAAGAATGCCTATTGTTAAAAGAAATTTTCAATCGTGGTGGCCAGATTGCAGTTAATCAAGACGATCAATGGATTTTGAAAACATTAAAACCTGTTTTTAAAAAAAACATATCTTCTAAAAATATTATCTATTTTTCTTTTAATAAGAAAAATCACAGCACACTAACTGGAAAATATTTTTTTAACAAAAATAAAATAAAAATATCTGCACCAAATAAAAAACAATTTACTTTTAACCTACCGCTAATGGGCACCCATAATGCACATAACTTCTTAGGAGCGTTTGCTCTTTTGCGATTTTTTGATCTCTCACAAAAACAAATTAAACTAGGTCTAAAAACCTTTTTGCCACCAGAAGGAAGATCTCAAATAACCAAACTCAATAGAAACATTGTTATTTTAGATTATTACAACGCAAACCCTGATTCGATGAAAGCGGCTTTAGAGCTCTTAAGTAATACAACTAAAAAAGAAAGTTTTGCTTGCCTGGGAGACATGCTAGAACTCGGAAGTAAAGAGCTCATTTATCATCAAAATTTGTCTACTTGGATTAAAAAATTTAAAATAAATAATATTTTTCTATATGGCAAACTAATGAAAGCATTACTGCAAAAATTAAAACAAATAAAATACAAAGGCATGTATGAGCATTTTTCAAGTCAAGAAGCATTAACTAATAAACTTTTGTCTACGATCAGGGCTGATTCGATAATTTTGATTAAAGGCTCGCATGGCATGAAAATGGAAAATATTTGGTATGAGATCAAAAGACGTCTTAAAAATAAATGACCATGAAAATAGTAAAACCCACCTTAAAAAACATTAAAAGAGCTGCACACTACCTTAATATAGGAGAACTTGTAGGAATTCCGACTGAAACAGTGTACGGTCTTGCGGCCAATACTTTTAATACCGAAGCCGTTTTAAAAATTTTTAAGACTAAAAACAGACCTACTTTTGACCCCCTCATTGTTCATATAAGCGCAAAAATTTTGAAATGCAAAAATATACTACTGGAGTTAGAAAATAATAATCTTATTTGTTTAGATACATTTACGCAGAAAGCAAAGACAAGGGCAAAAAAACTGATGTTAAAGTTCTGGCCAGGACCTTTGACTTTAGTATTACCAAAACATAATGCAGTTCCAGATATGGTTACAAGTGGATTACCTACAATAGCCATCCGCATGCCAAACCATAAAGTCACACAACAACTATTATCACTGATTAAATTTCCGCTAGCAGCACCAAGTGCAAATTTATTCGGAAAAATAAGTCCTACAACTGCTTTGCATGTATTGAGTGAACTAGGAAATAATGTAGCAATGATTTTAGATGGAGGAGCATGTCCCATTGGGATCGAATCCACTGTGATTTTCGTTCATCCTGGGGGGCAACTTACTTTATTAAGACCTGGTGGGCTTAAGCTTAGCCAAATAGAAAAAATCGCCAACACAAGAGTGCACCAAAAACAACGTAGCTTGGAACATAAAAACCACCCGTCATCTCCGGGAATGCTCGAATCACATTATGCACCTAAAAAACCACTTTATATGCTTACGAAATCTATTTTACATTTAAATAAAAAAGACTTTAAAAAACTAAAGATATTAATAAAAGACTCTCTGAAAAAAACATTATCTACTAATACCAATAAAAAAAACAACTTACCTCAAATAGGTCTTTTAGTAATGAGAGGTGATGCCAAACAAAAAGCTAGAAAATTTGCAATCCAGCTTGGTTTTCCGGTTCAAGTAAAACTTTTGAGTTCAAGTGGCAGTGATCAAGAATCAGCAAAAAAAATTTTTTCTAGCCTAAGAAGACTAGATGTGAGTCATACTTTTATTTTATTTTCCGAACCCTGTTCAAATACAAAAGGATTATTTCATGCCATTGCAGATAGACTAAAAAAAGCGGCTACTAAGGTCCTGTCCATGAATAAACTAGACACCAATTGATGCGTCTCAGCTCCACTCCTGCATTCTCTGCAATGGGTGCCACGGCCGATAACCTTGTATAACAATAAAGAATTGACACGCCGAATAGCATCAGATATAAGCAAGCAAGAATAGGGGTTGCTTATCGGAGGCTAGGGGTTATTTAATTAGCTTTTTACGTCTTGACCCTGAGTGTTACATGGACTAGAAAAAGATGTTTTATTCAGTACAGAAACTAGATAAAACTCATATTGGTTGTTTAGGGTTGATAACATAAAAGAAAGGTAAACAATGAGTTCGTTTTTTTTTACTATAACAGTTTTATTTGGTGCTAATTTAATCAATCCGTTGGCATCTGCCTCTGAAACATTATTGGATTTTCAGCTATGTAAGACTTCTTATCTTCGGATCATGAGCGACGGAACCATAGCGATGAAGATCTGAGTCAAGTGAAGGAATGGATCTCTAATACACAAAGCGGGGAAAAGGTGCGTGGGAACGGGCCAGGGTCCAAGGGATGTAAAGGTTATTTGAAGGTTTATGAAGGAACAAAAGAGCGTGTTCTACGATTCTTCTATTGTAATAATGCTTACTACAACAACTCACAAGCGGCTTCCAGTATTGTTAGGTTTGTTAACAATTACGTAATATACAAGTTTACAGAAGATGGAATCGGCCTCATTGACGATTAGGCATAATATTTTGATATTTAATAAATGCGAGTGACAGGGATTGACTACTACAGTCGTGCACTTCCAGTGCACTCCTTGCGTAGTCTCACCTCATCAGCCTTTTGTTCGCTTCCAGCTCACAAAGGGTGCTGTAGCACCCACGG
>JACRAO010000166.1 GCA_016213345.1 Bdellovibrio sp.
AGGGTGTGATGTCAAATACAGTGGTTTTGTTTCAGATGATCCATATGAGTTTAAAAAGATTATCCATCAAATATTAGATACAGGCATAGATATTATTATCACAACTGGTGCGGTTTCGATGGGAAAGTATGACTTCGTTGCAAGATCATTAGAGGAACTTGGTGTAAAAAAGCATTTTCATAATGTTGCTATTCGACCTGGTAAGCCATTGTATTTTGGTGAATTTTCATCTGGTGAGGTTATTTTTGGCGTACCTGGCAATCCGATTTCTACGGTTGTGGCATTTCGTTTTTTTGTTTTGCCATATATTTATAGCTTTTTGGGATTAGAAAGAGAAAAACCGATTTTAGCAAAAAATGTGTTGCCATTCTCAAAACCCCATGGCTTTCGCTGTTTTTATAAAGCTAAAGTTCATTTCGAAAATGCTGAGGTTTATGTCCAAATATTAAAGCATCAGGCTTCTTTTATGGTTAGTTCGTTGCTAGAAGCCAATGCCTGGGCTGTTATACCCGAAGAAAAAAACAAAATAGATAGGGATGAAAAAATAGAGGTAATTTTATGATCTCAGTGCGGTTTAAACTCTTTGGAGCATTTAGAAAGTACTCAAATGGTGAGAATATTGAATTTCAAATACCAGAAAATTCTGGATTAAATGAAGTTAGATATAAATTAGTACAAAAATTAAAAGAATTACACCCAGAGTTTAATGAAGAAAAACTTGTTTTTGATTCTGCTATTGCCAATGAAACTAGGATTTTAGCTAAGGAGTATTTATTTGAACAGGATGGGAGTTTTTCAGTGTTACCTCCCGTTTGTGGTGGTTAGAGATGAGTGTAGTTTTTAATCTTACAGAAAAATCTATTGTACTTGCAGAGATACAGGAATCTTTCAAGGACTTCTCTCATGGCGCTCAGTTATTTTTTTTAGGTGTTGTAAGAAATAATAATAATGGCAAAAAAGTTAGAGCCGTGTCGTATGATGTGCACAGAGAGCTCGCTAGCAAAGTATTTCAAGAAATTTGTCAAGAGGTTTATAATAGTAACGTAAGTAAAAAACCGGAATCAAATATAAATATTTTACTAATTCATAGAGTTGGTACTTTGCAAGTAGGGGAGTGTAGTGTGTTAATTGCGGTTGGAGCGCCGCATCGAGATGAGGTTTACCGTATTAGTAGGCACATTATAGAAGAATTAAAAACGCGAGCTCCCATTTGGAAAAAAGAACATTACGAAGATGGAGAAAGTGAATGGCTTAAGGGCCATGAACTTTGTGGCACCTTGTGAGTCTTATGGTGAATAATAATTTTTCTGTGTTTGGTATTGTTTTAGCCGGTGGCAAATCTACCAGAATGGGGTTAGACAAGAGATTTCTTGCCTTTAGAGAAAAGCTATTAATAGAACATGCAATTGATTTATTGAAGCACACTTTGGGAGAAAATGCTTTGATTTACATAAGCGGAAAGTGTGACGGTTTTGCTTATATTGATGACGAGATCTCTGGTTTAGGTCCAATTGGTGGTATTTATTCTGTTATGAATTGTTTAAGAAAAGAATGGATTTCGAAGAGATCTTTTTTGCTTTTCATACCAGTTGACATGCCACTTTTGACAAAAGATGTATTACAAAATATTGTTTTTGACTCTAACAAAGATGTCATTTGTTTTGATCACTACGAGTTACCCATTTACTTAAGAGCAGATGAGAGAGTTTTTGATGTTTTAACTAAAATTTATAATTCTAAAAACCACCATTATTGTTCGATTAAAGAATTACTTAGACATCTAAATATTTTAAGAATAAAGACTTCACCTTTGTTTCAATCAAGTTTCGTAAATGCTAACACTCCACAAGAGTTTGCTCACATGTGTGAATTTGTATGAACTTAAGACTGTCTAAAAACGCATTAAGATTTCGAATTACTAAAGAAGAGTTCAATGTTTTGGTTAATACATTAATCGTTTTCATTAATAAATAATTGATATTTTCCTAGTGACAGTTCTGGTAATTGAGATCCTGCTTTGAAATCTGTAGCACCCGAATGTGGGCCAAAGGCCATTAAGCATGGATCTAAAGGATTATGACTAGCACTTAGGGAAATTTTTCCATCTAATCTAGCGTGAGAAGTCATATCAACCTCTCCTAAAGTCATCTCTATTTTTGTTACATCTAAAAAGCAAATTGAACTAAAAGTTTTTTTAGTTTTGAATTTAATTGTAACTACTTTTGCATCTAGACTTGGTTCTGCTGTAACTTTGAAATCATTACTTGCAAATACAGTAATCGAAGCAACAAAAAACATAATAATTATTATAGTTTTCATAAAAACTTACTTCCTGTTTTGACATTAAGCTGGCTATCATGGTATGTTAACTTGGTCAAATGAACACTAATTATTATCCCAAACCAAGTCCTATGGGAGGGGTTCTTATCAGAAGGGTGGTTTCTTTTTTAAGAAGCCAAAGAGTACATTTACCGATACATTCGCATATCCTAATAGCAACTTCTGGAGGTAATGACTCAATAACGCTGGCGCATCTGTTAATTACTTACGGCAGAAGAGTTATTAGTAAAAATAAGATAAAAATTCTACATATAAATCATAGGTGGAGAGGTAAAGCGTCAGATTTAGATGCAAAATTTGTAAGAAAATTGGCTAAAAAATGGGGGGTTAAATTTTATTTAAAGCAATTGCCATATGTTAATTTAAATCAAAAAATAAATAATAACTCATTAGAAAATCTAGCTAGAATAAAACGTAAAGAAATATTTTATAATTTTGTTAAAAATAAAAAGCTAGGAAAATATATTTTTACAGCACATCATGCTGATGATTTGGTGGAGACTGTGTTATGGCGTTTTTTTACTGGTACTATTAATACTCATGGCGCTGGTATATTATTCAAATCCGGTGTTGAGCTTAGGCCTTTTTTGCAAATTAGAAAAAAAGAGCTTTTAGAATATTTAAAACAAGAAAAAATACCCTGGAGAGAAGATATCACAAATCAAGATGATAGATTTCTAAGAGTACAAATACGAAAACAACTCTTGCCATTAGTTGAAAAAATATTTCCACGCGTAGTACAAAATTTACTAAATAATACTTTACCTAAACAAAAGAAATTTTCTAAATTTATAACTTCTAAAAACGCTAATAATATTTTTTCCCTTTTAAATATCAGAATCAAAAAATCACATTTAGAGATAATTAAAAATATAAACTCTAACGGCACAAAAAAAATAAGCATCCCTCTGCGTGGAGGTTGGTGTTTAAACAAAGGTTACAAAATGTGACAGATTCAACAATAAACCAAACCGAATAGTTTTCTTCATGAGAGGCCCAAGACTACATTGCTGTACCTGGACACTTCCTCATGGCCGTCACAATGAGCTGCGAATTATAAGAGCTAGAACAAGCAAAAAATTAGCCGTAACGGCGAGTAGCCATGTTTTTTGCTTAAGTTTTTCCAGTCTGATCCGATATGAATAATAACTGTTGAGGTTATTAGCCATAAGATCACCCCCTTTCTTTTATCATTATTAAGCATTACTCTTTGAATTTTTAATTCAGACATGTTAGCTTTATGTTTAGGAAGGTGTATAAAGCCAGAATGAAACAGTCACATAAAACAATTGCACTGTGGTTAGTGCTAATATTAATATTTGCTAGTCTTTTCAAAGCTTTCGAGGGTGGAAACCGTCAACGAAAAGACGTTAAATTTAGCGAATTTGTGCAGTTAGTTAAAGACGGTAAAATTTCTGAAGTTACCTTTAAGGTGGATAATATTATAGTGGGAACTCTAAAAGAGCCTGCACCCGATGGAAAAAAAACTTTTGAAACTGTAGGTGATACGAGTAACGCTAAGATTTTTGAACTTTTAGAAAAAAATAACATTATTCCTAATTATGAAAGAGTAGATAAGTCACCAAAGCTTGAACAATTCCTTATGAACTGGCTTCCAATGATTGTTTTCTTTCTGCTCTTTTTCTTTGTTATTCGTCAAATTCAAGTAGGCGGTGGCAAAGCTATGTCTTTTGGTAAAAGTCGAGCTAGACTTCTAAACGAGTCCAATAAAAAAGTAACCTTTAAAGACGTTGCAGGAACTGATGAGGCCAAGCAAGAGTTAGCAGAAATAATTGCTTTTTTAAAGGATCCAAAAAAATTTACTAAACTAGGTGGCCGCATTCCCAAAGGTGTCTTACTTATGGGAGCTCCTGGAACAGGGAAAACATTACTAGCTCGCGCAATTGCCGGAGAAGCTGGTGTGCCATTTTTTTCTATTTCTGGTTCTGATTTTGTAGAAATGTTTGTTGGTGTTGGCGCTTCGCGTGTACGTGATTTATTTGATCAAGGCAAAAAACATGCACCTTGTATTGTATTTATTGACGAAATTGATGCAGTAGGCAGGCACCGTGGTGCAGGGCTTGGTGGTGGGCATGACGAAAGAGAACAAACCTTAAATCAGTTATTGGTCGAGATGGATGGTTTTGAATCTAACGAAGGAGTAATTTTAATTGCCGCTACCAATCGGCCTGATGTTTTAGATCCGGCGTTACTTCGTCCGGGTCGTTTTGATCGAAGAGTTGTTGTTGCATCCCCAGATGTAAAAGGTAGAGAAGAGATTTTAAAAGTTCATACACGAAAAACACCTATTGCGCCTCCTGTTAATTTATCCGTTATTGCTAGAGGCACTCCTGGGTTTTCAGGAGCTGATTTAGAAAACCTAGTGAACGAAGCAGCTCTAATTGCTGCAAGCAAGGAAAAAAAGTATATCGAAATGGAAGATCTTGAACAAGCCAAAGACAAAGTGCTCATGGGTGTAGAAAGGAGAAGCCTGGTTCTTACAGAACAGGAAAAAAGAACAACCGCCTATCATGAAAGTGGACATACATTGGTTGGCAAGTTTTTGCCTGGAACAGATCCAATTCATAAAGTTACAATTATTCCACGCGGTATGGCTTTAGGTGTTACACAAACTTTGCCTAACGAGGATCGTGTAAATCTTTCGAAAGAGAAGGCTGAAAACAATATTGCATTTCTTATGGGTGGCAGAGTAGCAGAAGAATTAGTGCTTAACCAAAGAACAACTGGAGCAGGAAATGATATCGAGAGAGCTACTGAGCTTGCCCGTAAAATGGTCTGTGAATGGGGAATGAGTGATATTTTGGGTCCACTAGCGTTTGGGCAAAAAGAAGAAACTATATTTTTAGGCCGTGAAATTGCACAACACAGGGATTATTCAGAACAAACAGCACAGACAATAGATCGTGAAATTAGAGACATTGTTGAAAAAAATTATAAACGTGCAAAAGATATAATAGCAACACGTTTACATCTTTTGCACGATATAGCTAATGCATTATTAGAATACGAAACTATTGATGGCGAAGAAGTCGAAAAAATTGTTCAAGGACAAAAAATTGAGAGAATAGCAAAAACGACTGTGCCAACTCCGGACCCAGCGCCATCGCCTGCTTAGAGAATGATTTAGAAAGAATTAATGACAACTACGTTTTTTAACTTACAATCCACAATCCGACTCATTGATCTTATAGATATCATCATTGTAGCATTTATTGTTTACCGAGTGCTGCTGCTTATTAAAGGCACACGTGCTATTCAAATGTTAGCCGGGCTTGGGATTTTAGGCATAGTTTTTTTTATGTCATCTCGGTTTGAACTTTTTACAACTCATTGGCTTTTGTCATATTTTTTCGATTATTTAATTTTAATAGTTATTGTTTTGTTTCAGGATGATCTAAGAAGAGCCTTGACCCATGTGGGGAAAAATCCATTTTTTTCTTCACTTGCACTCGAAGAAGAGCGTGAAATGGTAGATGAAATTGCGCGTTCTGCCGTTCAACTCGCAAAAGAAAGAAAAGGAGCTCTTATTGTTATCGAAAGAGAGACCGGGTTAAAGAATTTTATTGACACAGGTGCCAAGTTAGATTCGAAAGTTAAAATGGAGCTTCTTTATTCAATTTTTCAAACAAGTTCACCAATACATGACGGAGCAGCAATTATCACAGGTGGCAGAATTGCTGCGGCCGGTTGTTTTTTACCTCTTTCAAAAGATCCAAATATAGATAAACGTTATGGTACGAGACATAGAGCTGCGCTTGGCTTAACGGAGGAGACGGATGCCATAGTAGTGTTAGTTTCTGAAGAGGCCGGCGAAGCGCATTTAGTTAAAAATGGCAAAATAACAACAAATTTGAATGAACAAGAGTTAAAACAGAGTTTATCTGCTTTATTGAATTTAGCCTCTGTAAATGTGAACATACCCAGGAAAATGCGCAGTTGGTTGTTGATGGCCCGCACAAAAGATAGGAAAAATTTTGATTAGCCTTATGCTTGAAAAAATATATAACTTATTAACAACTCATTTTGGTGTAAAGCTCATATCTATAGTTATTGCTGTTGTGCTTTGGACTGTTGTGATTGGATCAAGAACAGTAGAAATTACTAAGGAAATTCCTGTTAGTTTCGTGCAGCCTGCAGATTTGATAATAGCAAATGAAGTTCCAGATCATATTTCTTTTCAACTTATGGGACCTAAGGCTTTTTTAAGAGCTATCTCGGATCGCCGCGAAGAGCCAATTCGGATTAATCTCAGTGGACTGAAACCAGGTTTGATAACGCATCGTTTTTTAACTGAAGATATTCATGTTCCTATTGGTGTAAAGGTGATTTCTATTCACCCCGCCTCCGTAGGGGTTAAATTAGAGCCTATTAAGAAAAAGGATGTTCCAGTTAAGGTCGAACTCAGGGGTATTCCAGCTGAAGGCTTTCAGATTGCAAAGACGGAGGTAAAACCTTCGCACGTACGCATCAAAGGCGCTGAGAGTAAAATCGAAGGAATTGCTGAAATTTTGACTAAACCAATTGACATTAGTGAATTAGAAGAAAATACCACGCGCGATGTTTCTCTTGAACTTATGCAAAGAGATGTCCAATTAGATGGTCCTTTACCAAAAGTGACTATTTTTATTGAGCCAACAAGTGCAAATTATCGAATCAGAAATGTCGAAGTTCGCATTCTAAGTCCTCATCAGATTATTGTGCAGGAGAAAACAGTTACTGTTTTTGTAAGAACAAATACAAAAAACTTAAGAACAGTCAATAGAAGCCAGGTTTTTGCAATGGTAGATTTGAGGGGAAAGCCCAAGGGTAAATATTATGAGCCCATAAAAGTTACCTTGCCTGATAAGATGGCATTAGTTAAGGTAGTGCCGGAACGAATTAATATCATACTGAAATAGGGGAAATAATTTTATGGGATCTAGAAGTAAAGTAAATGAACCGGTAAAACTTTTTGGAACAGACGGAATACGTGGCTTGGCTAATCAGTTTCCAATAACAAGCGAGATAGCAATGTCAATTGGGAGAGCAGTTGCCTATGTTTTAAGAAAAAACCCAAGCACTCTAGTAAAAAGTTCATTGCCAATCGGGTTAAAACCATTAGAATCTAGTCGCCCCGTTAGAAGAGCGAAAATAGTTATTGGTAAAGACACCAGGCTTTCTGGTTATATGCTTGAACAAGCTCTCACATCGGGTGCTTGTTCAATGGGTGCAGATGTTATTTTGATTGGGCCACTTTCTACTCCAGGAGTTGCTTTTGTGACTCAAAGCATGAGAGCTGACGCTGGTATTATGATTTCGGCTTCACATAATCCATATTTTGATAACGGAATTAAAATTTTTTCAGCGGACGGGTATAAACTTCCGGATGAGGTTGAAATAGAAATAGAAAGACTTGTGTTTACCAAGGAAATGGAAAAAGAATTACCTACTGCTGACCTAGTAGGAAAAGCTTTTCGTATTGATGATGTTTATGGGAGATATATTGTATTTTTAAAATCTCTTTTTCCAAAGGATTTAGACCTATTGGGAATTCGTATAGTTTTAGACTGCGCTCATGGTGCGGCATATAAGGCTGCACCGTTTGTATTCGAAGAGCTAGGTGCTGAAGTTATTAAAAAGGGTGTCAATCCTAATGGATTAAACATTAATGATAATTGTGGTGCGCTTTTTCCTGAGCATATTGCTGGTGCTACTGTAGAGTATCGAGCAGACATAGGCATTGCTCTGGATGGAGATGGTGATAGATGCATTTTATCAGATGAGAATGGTGAAATAGTTGATGGGGATCAAATTATAGGTTTATGTGCTTTGCAGATGGCACAGGAAAAAAACCTTTCAAAAAATGCAGTAGTAACAACTCCAATGTCAAATATGGGTTTAGAAATGACGCTTAAGGACCATGGAATTGCCATGGTTAGAGCACAAGTGGGTGACCGTTATGTAGTAGATACTATGCGGAAGGGGGGATACAACTTAGGAGGAGAGCAATCGGGGCATATTGTTTTTCTGGATCAATCTACTACTGGAGACGGCATAGTGGCGGCATTGAAAGTTTTAGAAGCTATGCGAAGGACAAAAAAGCCACTTTCAGAACTCAAGAAAGCTATTAGATTATTTCCACAAGTAAAGGAAAATGTTAGAGTATCTAAAAAAGAAGCGTTTGAAAAATTTCCTGAAGTTTCAAAAACAATAAATAGTGCAAAAGATGTGTTAAGGGAGCGAGGACGGGTATTTGTTCGATATTCTGGGACCGAACCATTGGCGAGAATTTTAGTAGAAGGCGAAGATTATCAACAAATTAGCCAGTTGGCTTTTCAGATCTCAAAAAGTATTCAGCGCGTGCTTGGGTAATGTTAGATTATGTTCCCTAAACTTGGCGTCAATATTGATCATATCGCAACACTCAGAGAACTGAGACACACACTGTATCCAAATCTAATCGAAGCAGCACAGCAAGTAGTTAGGGCTGGGGGATCTCAAATTACTGTGCATTTAAGAGAAGATCAAAGGCACATTAAACCTCAGGATGTATTTTTACTAAAAAAAACTTTACCAATAGCTTTGAACTTAGAAATGGCAGCCACAGATTTTATGCTAGGCTTTGCAAAAAAGCTAAAGCCAGACTGGGCTTGCTTGGTTCCAGAAAAAAGACAAGAGCTCACAACTGAAGGAGGATTGAATCTTAAAAAAAATAAAAAACAACTTTTAAA
>JACRAO010000176.1 GCA_016213345.1 Bdellovibrio sp.
AAATAAACACTAATATAAGCAAATCCGCAAACCACATACTTGGCACACTCTGGGCAAATGCCCCAATCGGGTGGTCTATGTTTACAATTGATACTGATAATCGTGATGTTCAATCATTTTGTAAAACCGAACCATGTCTAGGCGACATACTGCTCATTGATAAAAAAGCAACTTCAACAGAGTGGCCCAAGCGCTTTTTGTTAGCAGAAGGCGCAAGATATGTCTATCACGGGAGTGGCTTAATTAGTAATGGCTCAACAGTCATAAAAGGTACTTATTTTGATGTCATTTCAGCGCTAGTGCAGAAAACAGCACTCTACTTTCGAGATGGCAAATTACCTGACAATGAAATTCAAAAAAATAATTTCTTATCAAAAACAATTGATATTATTTTCAGCCCTAAAGAGCAAGCTAATCTAATTGAAGATCTTAAAGAACTTTCAAAAATACAAAATGATGATGATGTAAAATTTTCTATCCATCAATTGCTAAACCAGGCACGAGGGTTAGAACCTAATTTACAAAATTTTCAACTAATACTTTTATTTTTAGAATCAGAAAAATTTTTTGTGCATAGAACTGCTTTTGATGTTTTAAGAGAAAAATATACCACAAAAGAATTTACTGATTTTTATACTGATCTTGCTTCTCAAAATCTTAAACAAAATACAAAGAAATACGCACTAGAACTTTTGGGTATGACCAAAACTAAAAATGCCGAAAAAGCACTTTTAAGATTTTTAGAAATAGCAGAAAACGGGAACGAAGACATTTTACTTAGCACATTGATGGGCATTGCCCATCTTGGAAATCTAATACATCAAAACACATCAGAAACGTTAATTAGAATATGCGAAACAACAAATTTTCAATCCATACAACAAGCCTGTAAGGATCTAATTGAAAAATAGGGAGAAAAAATAAATGAAAAAAGATAAATTATACATGTTAACTTATCTGGGATTAGGAGCGTTACATGCTTATTTAGCTCTTGAGCATATTCCTGAGTTTTTTAGAGACACAAGCTTTACTCACTTTTGGAAAGGACTGGGGGCCTTAGCAGGGTCTTATTACTTCTTTTATTTTGCCCTTAAACAGCACATTGATAATATTTTAATTCCAAAACTAAAAATAAAACTTACTACTTCTTCTGAAAGACAAAGGGATAAATCACTGTTGTCCCTCTCCCGCTAGGCGCTTGAGGAAATTTCATAGCTTCGATTACGCCTAAAACACAGCCGTCTAAAGCAGAAGAACTAGTTTCTGATGTTTTTACATCAGCTCGAATTACATTGCCGCCGCCTGCAATATCCCAACGAAAAACCAGTCTGCCACCAAGCCTTGGGCTCACAACAAGTGCCCGCTCATAACAAGAGCGAATTTGCCCACGATAACTAAAAATAACTCTCCTCACAGTCTCCCGATCAAGTCCACCACTTACCTGAAACACTCCCTCATCAATCTTGCCAAACTCTATGTCCTTGCCAAGTTCTCCACCGCCACTTCCGCTCCCACCTGGCCTACCAATTGCCCCAACACTTGAAGCAGAAAACTCACCCTTGCCCTTTAAAGTAGTCGCAGCTTGCATCAATCCTGCCCCACCAGTCCCACCACCGCCACTCTTGGTACCACCTGATGACACGATACCAGAGGGAAAGTTCTTTAACACAATATTGCCTTGCTGCCCTGACACTGATTCTGTAACAATGCCTTGATTTAAAATCAAATCTGGTGAAACTCTAGATGGCGCTCCACCTGATTTCTTAAGCGCACCCAACACTCCAATTGCATTGAAATCTTTTACTTGTGCGGGAGCATTCAATCCAGCTCTAGTATTTCCTGCTGATGGCCTAAACTTTGATGCTCCTACATCTTTTACTTTGTCTTTTTTTTGAAAATTTGAAAAATTTTTTTTCTCCTTTATTTGATTGTCATTTTCAGAGATCTCCTTTGGCGGAGCCATAGGTGGGGCCAGGGGTGCAACAACCTTCTGAAGTTCAACTGTAGCTACACGCAAAGCTGGTACTTCTTCAGTCTTTGGCCTCAAACTCTGAAGCCATACTAAAAATAACAATAAAACAAAAGCCAAAACACCACCTATTGATAACTTCAACAGTAATGGGTCTTTAATTAATTTTCGTTCTATTTTAGGTACATTTATAGCATCAACCCATCTTAAATAAAAATCACGTCCTCTCCATGAAACTTGAACAAGATCAATGTCGCTTAACTCAACTTCACTTTTATTAGTTAATTCTATGTACTCACCTTTTTTATAAATTTTTGCACCTCTTAATTCTTCTAACAAAATACGAACTGCATCTTTTTTGCCCATTGCAAGTGCGATTTTGAACTCTGGAAACTCATCTGTAATTTTTTTTGTTTTTTGGATTACTCTAGAACTTAGGTGCAATACTTCTTCGATAGATCCGGAATCTGTACGCACTTGTACGTATTCAACAAGTTTCTGTGCAAATGACGCTTTAGTGCTAGGTGTCTGACCAACAAAAGAACGCTTGATCGCTCCACCCATATCAGAAACATCTTCGAGTTTGCTTTCAATCCAGCGAAATATAAATGACTGAAACGAAACTGGTTCTGAACCCATCAAAACACCTTCACCACTTACATCCTTAGATCGTGAGACATCAAAGATTGACCAGTTTTGTGTTGCAGGGTCTAAAGTTTTATCAAAACTACCCTCTCCGATCCACTCGAATAGAAAGTGAAACGGCGCAATGCCTTGTGCTCTTAAAACCACATCACAAGTCGGGGATCTTCCAATAAAAAGAAGCGGTTTATTTAGCTTCACTATAGCAAGCTCTAATCCACCGCGCGAAATCTCTAAAACGTTCATTTTTTTACTTCTGGAGCCTTTCTTAACTCTAAATACGATGGCCGCCAATTTTTTTCCAGATTATGAAAATCCTTAAAATCTTTTCGCATAAAAATAATTGACTCCAATGTTTGATTTTGCTTGCTAAGTTGTAAAAAAATATCTGGCTTTTGTCTTTCACCTTGTATTACATCTGCTTCGAAATCCAAGACTGAACCCTGTTGTTTAGATGCTTGCATTTTTTCATCAGAATATACCTGAAAAATAAAAAAACAATTTAAAATAATAAAACTAAAAAAAATACTTCGTCGAGTAGTCATTGTTTATTAGCAAGCCCCTTCCATGTTTCTATGACACTTTCTTTTTCATACGCAATAAGCTCTTCATACAAATATCTACGCATCACAGAAGTTTTTACACTTGAGAGCAAAATCCCGGTTCTAATAAGATAATAATCATTGTCATTTTCGATATGCTCTTTCTTGAGGAAATCAGTTAATATTAGCGCCTGTAAAAATTGTTTATTTTTAATTAACAAGTAAATCACACTTGTCTCAGCATGAAGTTTTTTAAACGGCCAAGGCCATCTCTCAAGATCAGGTTCATTTATAGTTCTAAGATTTTCTTTTTGCTTTTCATTTTGGATAGCTTGATATACTTGTGTATTTAGTTTTTTAACCTCTTCCGCCTGATCTAGAAATTCTTTTGATACTTGCAGGAGTTCATCTTTATATTTTGGTATTTGTTCTGTAGCAAGCCCACGCGGTAGGGGAGCATTTTGAATAGCCAAAGCCGTGTTTTGCTCTAATTTTTGACTAGCACTTATGACTCTATATTTTACTTCTAGAGTTTTATCTTTTAGTTCGTCACCAAGCACTTGACGCAATGACCTCGTTTGCTCAACTAATACCTGCAATACTTTTTCATACTGCCCAGAGCCTTTGTGTGCATTTGGAAATACAATATTTTCTATTCGTTTCTCATATACTGTTTTAGGATATACTTTCATCGATAACGGCAAAGCTTGCGCCACTAAAATGCCTTCACCCGAAGACGGAGTAAAATCCCACATGTTTTTATCCATTCTCAAAGCTAGCAGAGCTATTGTGTTTTCAGATGTATTTTTTGGTTGTTTCATGTGAAAATATTCTAAAACTTTTTTTGGATCATAAAATGATAACAAGCTCAAAATATATTCTCTATTTTCTTGTGGGATCTGAGACAAAATCTCTAAATTAACACTTCGTCTATAACTAAGCTCTGAAAGCAAATAATAACCTCCATAATCTACTAACAAAGCAGGAAGTTCTTTTCTGAAATTTTTTATTTGGGATATGAGTTCATATACTGATTTGAAGTCACCTTGTTTCAAGCCATGTACACAATAATTCTGTACATAAAACTTATAATCACCAAAATATCTCTCATTTGGAGCAGTAGTTAGTAACTCTTGACTAACCAAATCCCAAGCTTTTGTTTCATGATAATAAGAAAGTTTATCTAATTTTACGATTTTTATTTTTGCCGGGTCATTCTGAAATGTTAAAAATATCTGTATCCATTTTGAATATGCCTGCGTATTGCGTTTTTCTTTTTCTAACTCTGCTTGCTTAAGAGCGCTCTCGCGATAAAGTGCTAAAATTTTTTCATCTCGAATATTCCGTAAGTCTTTTATTCTATTATCACTTAATACTTTAATATATTGTTTTAGCGAAAACACTGAAAACAAAATAGGATACAGCACCTCAAAAGTTGGTTCTTTAGAATATATTTTTTCAAACACAGGCAATGCTAAAGAATAATGTTTATTATCTAAATATATCGAAGCTAATCTTTTTGAAATTTTCATCCAGAACTTATGTTCTATATAATTCTTATGAAATAACTCCAAGTTTGCAACAAATGACTTAAAATAAGTAAAATTATCTTTTGCATAAAGTTTTTCATAAGCTGCAATTTTCTCTAACAATAGTTCCGTTCTAAACTCTGGAGGCATTGATGATTCTTCTAATGCTTTATCGGCAACTAGTATTGTTGACTCATAATCCTCTAAATCCATACAAACCTCTAACCAAAGCTGATAAACTGTTTTTTTAAGAGGTGATTTAGGAAAATATACGATAAAAAACGAAAACATATCCTTTAGGTTATCGCCTAAATTGGCCTTAGAAATATTTTCAGGAGCTTTCACTCTCCCAGAAAATGTATCTATAAAACTTTTCATGAGATTTTGCATAGCCAGTTCTAAGTCTGCCTTAATGTCATTAAATTTGTCGGTTTTAGCTGTAATTTTGTTTTCATCTAACAAAGATATTATCTGTAAAAATAAATTATAGGTTTCCTGAGAGGCATAAGCGCGCCTTAAACTATGTATGGCTTGAGTTAAGTATTTTATTTTTTCACCTATATCTTGTTCTAAATCTAAAAGCCTTTTTAAAACCATAGAGTTAGGCACCAATAAACCCTCGAGTTTTCTTTGAAAATAAACTTGCCTTAAAAACTCATAAGTCATTTGTGCTTCACCGAAGTTTTCATCTGCAAAATCTATAATTTCTTTTTCTATTTTATTTTTTGTGACAATAAATGCCAAATCCCTGACAGCATCTTTAGCCAAATCACTGCCAGGTTGGTTATGTGTGACTTCTAAAAACAAATCTTTTGCTGTATTAGTATCTCCTAACGAAGCATAAGCCCAAGCTATTTTATATAGCCCTATTTGCCTTAATGCGGGTTCGGCGTCATTTAGATATTTTTTATAAAGAGAAATACTTTCTTTATAACGGTCCTTTTCAAAATATTCTTCCGCTAAAAAAAATCCCATCCAAGGTGCAAAAGGAGAATGCGAATCGATTTCTAAAGCTTTCGAAAAGTAACGAGATGCTTCGTCATACTGATCTAAATAAACACTGCTAAGACCTGCCAAGTAATAAGATTTTGACTTAAATTGTGGATCACCACTCAACAAACCAAGAGCGTCCTTTTTAGCCTCTGTAAGATAACGTTCTATATCACCTTTTTTAGATTTCTTATTTTCTAATATAAGCACTTGTCCAAGTGTAATTTCAGCTTTTACACGCATCTGTACGTATTGATTTCTTAACACGCCAGGCTTGGTCCTGTTAATAATTACTGTGTAACTGTCAACAACTTTTATTAGTTCTTCAACATTTTGTTGTTTAGCTGATTTTTCATTTTTTCCTGAAAAATGCTTTAAAATATCCATTTTAGAATTTTTATGGTCACTTTTAACATTTTCATCAGACTCTGTATTTATTTCTTGAGTAATAAAAACTCTACTATCTAATTTCTCAGCATAAACGTTGACATGAAATAGTATTGT
>JACRAO010000167.1 GCA_016213345.1 Bdellovibrio sp.
AAGTCGCTTAAAAGAAGTAGGACTTTCAGCAATTGATGTTAGTGGATTGGGTGGAACACATTGGGGACGAATAGAAGGTGCGAGAGCAGATAATCCCTGTGATCTAAAAGCCTTAGCGTCTAAAACATTTTCGAATTGGGGTGAACCAACAACGCATATTGTTATTAATGCAAAAAAAATATTGCCTCGGCTTGAAATTTGGGCTTCTGGTGGTGTGCGCTCAGGATTGGATGCTGCTAAACTTATTGCTTTAGGGGCACAGGCAGTTGGATATGCTCAACCAGCACTGAAAGCAGTTTTACAAAGTAATGAAGTGCTGCATTTGTGGATGGAAAGACAAGAGTTTGAACTGCGCGTAGCGCTTTTTTGCACGGGCTGTGGTACTCCAAGAGAATTACAACAAAAAGAGGGTGTATGGACCATTATCAAAACGTAGTAGATGGTTTTCATCGTATTTCAAGAGATGAGCGTTTAAAAAGAATTCAAGAATTTTGCCATTTAAGTGAAGAAGAAATAAAAACTTTAACTTGCGAAATTCCACTGCCTGTAGAGATAGCTGAGCACTTAATCGAAAACGTGGTTGGTTATTTTCCTATTCCACTTGGTATTGCTACTTGTTTTAATATTGATGGAAAAGATATTTTAATACCAATGGCGGTAGAAGAAACTTCTATTATTGCCGCTGCCAGTACTACTGCTAAATGGATCCGAAAAGAAGGCAGTATTCGTACTTATTGCAAGGGAAGACTAATAATAGGACAAATTCAGCTTCCAAATGTAAGGAATGTGCCACTGACACGTAAGATCTTACATGAAAATAGAGATGTTTTAATTGCTATTGCTAATAATTGTGTTCCTAGACTGGTTGATCGGGGAGGAGGAATTCGGGATATTGCACTTAGAGAAGTTGCAAGGCCTACGCAAGACGGTGTAATGATGGTTATTCATATTCTGTGTGATCCTTGTGACGCAATGGGGGCTAATTTAATTAACCAGGTATGTGAGGCTTTGAAACCAAAAATTGAGGAACTCACGAGTGAACGAGTTGGGCTTTGTATTTTATCAAATTTGGTTGATACAAAACTTGCTGTAGCAGAGGTAGCTATACACAATATTGATTTAACTATGGGTAAGGGTATTGAAGAAGCTACGCTTTTTGCAATGGCTGATCCATATCGGGCGGCAACACATAATAAAGGTGTATTAAATGGCATCGATGCAGTATTAGTTGCCACTGGAAATGACTGGAGAGCTGTAGAAGCGGGTGTGCACGCCTATGCTGCACGTACTGGTCAGTACAAGCCCGTAACTCAGTGGAAAGTAGAAGGTACTGATTTAATTGGACAAATCGAAGTACCATTGGCTGTAGGCACAGTAGGGGGTGTAACCCGTATACATCCTACAGCTAAAATAGCATTAAAGATTTTAGGTGTAAAAAAGGCAGAAGATCTAGCTAGAGTATGTGCTGCGGTTGGATTAGTTCAAAACCTGGGTGCTCTAAAGGCGCTAGCAACTGTTGGCATTGTTAAGGGTCATATGTTATTACATGCTTCTAACTTGGCAATTGCAGCAGGAGCCGAAATTCATGAAATTGCTGAGGTAAGAAAGCGCTTAGCGGAGGTATTGCGAGTTGAAAAACATATTAATTTGACTCACGCTAAGGAAATTTTGGAGGAAATTCGTGTATCAGACAGACAAACCCTACTCATTTAGTTGTACAGCGCCCGGCAAGGTTTTTCTTTTGGGCGAGTATGCTGTTTTAAAACGTTTGCCAGCTGTGATTTTAACAGTAGGTCCCAGGTTTATGCTTCAAGCAGAATGTCATACTAGTATTTTTGCAAGTGCTTTTACGACGGATTTGGTTGTAGAGGATTGGGATTCACTCAAAGCAGATACAGTTCATCCTAAGACCCCACTTGGTAGACTTATGGATTGGGCCTCATATAATGGTCTGCCGGAGCTTAAGTTTAGATATAATAATCCTTTTGCAAACGAAGGAGGTTTTGGACTTTCTAGTGCAGAATTTGTTTTAGCCTATTGGGCGTTTACGCAAGTTTCAAATTGGCCAAAAGATTGTAAGGAGATGCTAAAACTTTATAGAGAATTAACTTCGATGCCTAAAATCCCGCCTAGTGGTGCTGATGTGGTTGCGCAGTGGAAGGGTGGAGTAGCTCTAGTAAATTTAGAAAATGAAACTCACGAAGAGCTTTGGGGTGTTTTAGATTGGTCTAATTTTTTAGTTTTTTCTGCTTCTCACCAAACAGATAGAAAAGTAAAAACACATGAACATCTAGAAGAACTTTCAAAGAAAGAATTTTTAAATAGCAAAAATTTATTTTTTAATGAGCTGAACAAAATTTTAGCCAAAGGGGTTCAAGCTATTTTGAACAAAGATTATCATGGCATTGGACAAGCCATGAATACATACGCAGATGTGTTGGATAAAGAAAGTTTAGAACTAAAAGTCACACACGAAGATAGATTGGTTTTAAAAAGTCTGCCAGATGTTTTAGGGGTTAAGGGTTGCGGAGCCATGCAATCAGATGCAGTGGTGGTTTTGGTAAAACCAGGTTCTTTAAAAAGGGCACACATTATTGAAGTAGCACAAAAAAGAGGATTGAAATTGATTTGCAACGGCTTGACTTTACAACAAGGAGTTTGTGAGAGCGAAGAAACTACATGGTTTGAGCCTGCTTTTGCTTTAAAAGAACAACCAATAAGTTCACATATTAAGACGACTTAATTAATGACAGAAGTCTTCAGTGCTGTAGCACCAATCAATATCGCGCTTGTGAAATACATGGGTAAGCTTGATCCTAATGTAAATTTACCAGCTAATGAAAGTGTGTCTTTGACTTTAAGTTCACTTTGTACTTTTACTGAGTGTTCGCTCAAAGAAAGTGAACAATTTGAAGTTACCTGGATTGCAGAAGCACCTCAAAGTCAAGCAGGTATGGTTCCAGATTTAGATACAGTAGGAGTTAATAAAATAATCCAACATATCAAACGAGTTTTATCTGGTCTCGAAGAATATTTAAATATAAAAATTTTGAATCAAAAAAAAATCGAAGTGCGCTCTTGCAATACGTTTCCGCAAGCTGCTGGCATTGCTTCGAGTGCTGCTGCTTTTGCAGCGTTGACAATGGCTGTAATTAAACTTGGTTTGTTTTTAACAAAACAAGATCAAGAAAATAAATTATTACTAGATAAAGAATTTCAAAGATTTATTGTTAAGCTTTCTCGGTGTGGTTCGGGGAGTTCTTGTAGATCTTTTTATGGGCCATGGGTTAGGTGGGGAAAAGACAGTGTAGAACCCATTGTTTCTAGCTTGCCTGAGATGGCGGATTTGGTTGTATTAGTAAATTCAGTTCCAAAGAAGGTGTCGTCTACTCGGGCGCATGAATTAGTAAAAACTTCTAGGTTTTGGGATGGAAGGGTTAAGCGGGCTAACGATCGAGTCCAGAAAATAGTTCAAGCTATTAAAACAGGTGATACGGATACGGTTTCGCAAATTGCATGGCAGGAAATGTGGGATATGCATAGTCTTTTTAACACATGTGAAAAGCCGTTTACTTATTGGGAGGATAGGACAATAGAAATTTTAAAATGGCTTGAGTGTTACATAAATGGAGAGAAAAAAGGTTTTACTATTTTGCCAATTGTCACTTCAGATGCTGGAGCTAATATTCACATACTTGTGCCTCAGACTGAAGCAGGTGCGTGGCTAGAGTTAATAAAAAATAAATTTTCTGACACCGTGTTGCAAGACGTACAGGGGTGCGGAGTATTTATTTTTCATGGGGGGTTTGCAAAATAAAGATTTTGATATACAAAGACATTCAGCTCTTCACTTGAAAGTGTGTGAAGGTGGGAGCGGACATTAATAGTTTGGATTTCGATTTTGTCAAGTTTTCTTAGGGGATTAAGAAAAAAAGGGGGGATGACAATGACGAGAGCTACTAGTCTTATTTGTTTGTGTGTTGCTTTGGTGCTATCTGGTTGTGCAAAAGATAGTTCTGATAAAAATTACAAGTTGTCTGATAAAAATTACAAGTTGTCTGATAAAAATTTGGTAATTGCTGGAGATCCAAAACAGGTAAAAACCATTGGGGATCAAGATACGCAGTTTCAAATTATTGCTAAAGGGGCTTTAGATGAAAAGCTATCCCTAGGTTCGCTAATGGAGCCAACAGATCAAAATTTATCTATTGGCATACCATTGGTGTCTGATCTATCAGGACAGCCAAAAAATAGATCTATTTTAGATAGATTAAGGCGACGTACGAAGCCTTTGCCAGACGACTTTGCGTCACTGCAATTTGGTATGCCAATTGACTTGGTTGGTAAAACCATGGTGTTTGGAGGAGTAGTTGTCAAAGTGTCCGATCGAGTAAATGAAGACATGGGACGGCTAAAGCTAGCCGAACTTCCAGCACTTTTAGTAACAACAAAAATCCAAAAACCTTCGCTGGGGGATCCAAAGCTACTTGTTTTGAACTGTGGTGCCTCTTGCGAAAGCCAAGAGCCTAAGAAAGAAGTTTTAGGTATTCCTATTTTAGCAGTAGATCAGGTAAAAAAAACAGTGATTCTTGATTTATCCAAACTTGGGGATATTTTAGAATTAACAGCTATTCGAAAAAATGATTACACTTTGTCACAGTATAAATCTATTAAAAGTAGAGTCGTCACTTTTGATTTTTCAAAAAACACATTAGTGTTTGATGTGGAAGCTCAATTAGTAAAAAAATCTGAGGCTCTCAATCAACCAAATCCAAAAGTCACTGTGGTTACTAATAGGTGGTATCTAAAGCTTGGCGATGTGTTTAATCCACAATTTACAAAAAGAAAGCCTATTAATGAAGTTGGTTTTTTTACTACAAAGCGCAATAGTGAACCTTGGATTGTGCGCTATGATTTGGATCGCATAGAACCTCAAGAAGGTGTGAAATATTATATTAAAAATGTTCCACCTGAATTTCAAAAAGGATTTGTGAGTGCATTTGATGAATGGAATGAAAAATTTCTATCAATAACAGGGAAAAAGATTTTTAATTACGAATTTATCTCAAAAGATGATCCGCGCAGTCAACTCCTTGTTACGGGGGATGTTCGATATAATATTATAGAGTGGGATTTAGTAAATCGGGCTGCTTATGGAGGGCTAGGTCCATCCATTGCTCATCAGTACACTGGCGAAGTTTTTAGCGCCAATGTTTTAGTTCAGGGGCCACACATTATTGAGTTATTTAGAGAGTGGTTTCAGGCAAGACACGATAGTGATGATTTAATTCGTATAGGCAGAGATCATGAGGCTGATGGAGTTATTTCAAAATCTTTGATAGCGCTAAATGCTAAACTTGATGCTCTCCATTTAGATGGGGACAACAAAGTTTTTAAATTAAAATTAGGTAAAGATTTAGAACTAGCCATTAGGTCACAGGATCCAAGCTTAGAGGATCCTCTTATGCAAAGGGTGGATTTTGATTTACCGCCAGTCGGTTATACGTTCGAGGCTTATATGGAAGGTTATTTTCATGATATGGTAACGCATGAACTTGGGCATAATCTTGGATTAAGACATAATTTTAGGGGAAATCTAGGAGCTTCAGATGTGCCTGAATTGGGTAAGGTTTCGCGTTCTATTATGGAGTATTTGGGCAGGGGTTATAGGTATTTAGATCGTATAGGGCCATATGACGAAATGGCGATAGCTTATGGATATACTGGTGCAACACCTACGCACGCAGATTGGTTTTGTACAGATGATGATGTTTCGAGTTTAGAAACACCCGAGTTTTCGGCTGAGTGTAATCGTGATGACGCCACAAATGACCCGTTTGGTTTTTATGATGCACGTTTAAGAAAGGCGGTAGATTACCTGGTTGCTAGAGGAAAGGCAAACGCTCCAGCTTGGACCGTAGATGACATGAAGCGTGAACTGACACATGTATTTACAGGTTTTGGTCTTTATTATGTTACTGGTCCTTTGACGGCATCTAAATGGACAAACTTTTTAACAAATGCTGATCGACCAAAGGAGCCATCTCAAGTTGCGCCATATGTATTTAATAAATTGAAGTCTTATCTTTGTGATGCCAGTTTTGAACAGGAAGTCACAAATAAAGAGAGTACTGAAGCTAAGAAAAAGACACTGGATAATATTAAAGGATTAATGGCGCAGGCTAAAGAGGTGTTTAAGGATCTTATTCCGGCTGCAGAGCTGGAGTGTCAGTAAACGTATAGCGGGTAACATAATTTAGTCAACAAGGCCTCCAACCATGATTTTTGCGATTTCGTCATCGCTAAATCCATATTCCTTCAGAATCTCTTTTTTCTTTTCAGGATTTGGTTCTTTTTTCGCTAGTCTTAGTGCTAAAGTCAATAAAACAGATCTTGCAACACTTGAAGACAAAGTTTGTGCCATCTTTGTAGACAATGAACCAAGTCTTTTAAGTGCTGCTATTATTTGGAGTGCAAGTCCAATTCTTGAACCAGTTACAAGAGTTGGTAATCCCATTAAAAATGGAGTTGCTACAGAAGCTGCAATTGTCCACTTTTGGTTCTCTACTTCATCAAGTCCTGCTGCAATAATATTTTTGTCATCTGTTAATAGTTTTGTTTTCCATCTTGCAATTGCTGTGAAAACTGCTGGTGAAACTCCTAAGTCTTTCAATTGATTTATTAAAGTCGTTATTGATTTTAGTGCTCCTTCTTGATCAATCTCAGGAGCTGTGCTGGCATCACTTCCGCGTGTTTGTGAATATGTGCCAGTTGCTAAATTATCCCAATTGTTTGTTTCTATTGCTGCTGCTATATAATCTTTTCCTGCTTGTTCAATTTTCTTTGTAATATCTAAAATTTTTTCTTCGTAATATGCATTGCTTTCGATTCTTACTCTTCCATCTTGGTTTGGTGGTAAAAAGACAATGCCTATTTGTTTTCTTAGTTCAGATGTGGGCCAGGCTTCTTTTCGGTTTGGATCTAACAAGCCTCCTTGGATACTTCCGAAACCAGGGTCCACTAAAAACATTAGTGCAGTAATGAAATCTGGATGTTTTTCAAGTTCTCTTATGTCTATCATACCTGCTTGGTTATCCGAGTTTTCTACATTCCAATTTTCTTTTGTAAATTGCCTGTTTGCTAGGCTGCTAAGATCAATGCCACGAGTTGGATCTATAAAAATGCCATTTTCATTTAATTTTTTAACCAGTGGTCCTATATGCCCTTTCAGTTCATCAAAGTATTGAGTTGGATTATTTATTGCTAAGCCATTTAGTATTTCTTGATCGGATTGCGAAAGAGTAAAATTTGGATTGTTGAGATATTTTTGAATAAGATACAGGGTAAAATTGTTTGCAAAAACGTCTTGTAGTCCAAAAATAAAACTTTTTTGTACTTCTTTTTCGTTTTCGTCTTGATTGTTTCTTGCTTCAAGAAATCTCTTAATAAGTTCATCTCGTTCAGAAGTATTTATTTCTCCAGAAAAATAGC
>JACRAO010000173.1 GCA_016213345.1 Bdellovibrio sp.
AGATCGGGTAGAGAGGAGAAATCTAATTACTTAGAATTGATAAGATTTTTACGATTCAAATGCCGAACTGGTGAGCTAAAGAGGTTTTGCAAATAACCTTAAAACCACGGCATCTTGTGATAAATACTTTAAGCCTGCTTCAACACATGTAAACACTTAATTGAGTTGTTACCTTATATTTATAAAACGCGTTGCAAAATGATAATAACTTTGCTATCTAACTTATAAATGGAAAAATCTTTAAGAGAAATTAAAAAAGAGCTTGTTGAAATTTGTCATATAATGCACCAAAAAGGCTTTATCAGCGCAACCGATGGCAATCTATCTGTAAAAATATCGTCCAATAGAATACTCATAACAGCAAGCGGAATAAACAAGGGCTTCATGAAGGAATCCGACATAATTACCATTGATACAGATGGCAAGCCAATCGGCACTTCGTTAAAACCTTCGTCTGAAATGAGAATGCATCTAATCGCTTATAAACTTAGAGAGGATGTTAAAGCTGTCATTCACGCGCATCCCACTGCATGTACTGCATGTAGTGTTGCCGAAGTCTCACTTGCAAAATGTATCCTGCCTGAAGTTGTAATGACACTTGGAATGATACCAACCGCAGGCTATGCAACACCCGGAACAGGTGAAATCGCAGATATTATCGGCAACCTCATTAAAAACTATGATGCTATGATTTTGGATAGACACGGGACACTTACATTAGGCAAAGATTTAGTGACTGCCTATAACCACTTAGAAAAGATGGAATACGTCGCCAATGTTACGCTATTTGCAAGACAGCTTGGCACCGAGAAATTTCTGGAGGAGAAAGAAGTAAATCGATTAATCACAATGGGAAAAAAATTGGGCCTTAATCCCGGACCAGTTTCCTGTCAAGGATGTGGCGCCTGCGGACGAAAAGAAGGTCTTCCATTTAAGACAAAATCCTTAAATTCAAATCCCCTAATCACCGATGAAGAAAAACTTGTACAGGAAATTATAAGAAAGATTGAGAACCTGCATTAGATTTTCTTTACCAGATAACGTTCTTTCCAAATTGCATAGATCGCGGGATATACTAATAATTCCATTGCGAAAGAGGTAATTATGCCGCCAAGCATTGGCGCAGCTATTCTCTTCATTACATCAGCACCTGCGTTTGCAGTACTCGACCACATGATAGGTAAGAGTGCAATAACAAGACAAGCAACCGTCATTGCTTTTGGGCGAATTCGCTTTACCGCTCCATGATAGATAACTTCATTTAGATCTTGGAAAGTTTGTATGCGCCCTTCTTTTCGTGATTTTTCATAAGACATATCCAAATATAACAACATAAATATTCCGGTCTCTGCATCAATGCCCAGAAGCGCTATTAGTCCAACCCATACAGCAATACTTAAATTATATCCTAAAATATATAAGAGCCATATAGCGCCTATCGCAGAAAACGGAACAGCAAGCATAATAATACTCGTTTTTATCCATGACTTTGTATTCGCATAAAGCAACAACAGTATAATAAACAACGTAATGGGTAGAATAATTTGCAATTTCTGCCGCACCCTAATCATACTTTCATATTGTCCGCTCCAACTTAGAGCTACACCAGCAGGAAGTTTGATTTTCTCGTTAACAATTTTTTTAGCGTCTTTAACAAAACTTCCGATGTCACGACCGGCAACATCGATATAAACATAACTTGCTAAAAGCCCATTTTCGTTTCTAAGCATTGACGGCCCCTGAACAAATTCAAGCTGCGCAACCTCTCCCATGGGAATCTGTGCTCCGGTAGAAGTTGCAATAAGAACGTGCTTTAATGAGTCAATGTTAGATCTAAAATCTCTCGCGTATCTGACATTAATTGTATATCGTTCTTTTCCCTCAATAGTTTTTGCAATAACTTCTCCCCCAACCGCTGCCATAAGTGTTTCCTGTGCTTTTCCGATAGTGATTCCATAACGTGCCAATTTTTCTTTGTTGAAATTAAAATCCAGAAAATACCCGCCACCAATTCTTTCTGCAAAAACACTTCTGGCCCCGTTTACCGCAGGAAGAATTTTTTCGATTTCAAGACCTACTTTTTCGATTTCTTTTATATCGCTACCCATAACCTTAATGCCAACAGGTGTTCGAATTCCAGTTGTCAGCATATCTATTCGACTTTTAATCGGCATGGTCCAAGCGTTGACTGTTCCCGGAATTTGTAATTTGGAATCCATTTCGGCTACAAGCTCTTCCCACGTCATAAAGCGAGGCCATATAAAGGTAAAGGGCCACTGCAATGGTCTTGGTAAAAAGGAATGCCATCTCTCTTTCTCTCGCCATTGCCGCTGCGGTTTTAAAACAGCGGTAGTTTCCATCATTGACAGAGGGGCGGGATCTGTTGCTGTTTCAGCCCTGCCGGCTTTTCCGTATACACTTTCAACTTCCGGAAAAGACTTTAAAATACTGTCCTGCTTTTGCAACAGTTCTTGCGCCTGCGCTATTGAAATTCCGGGCAAAGTTGTAGGCATATAAAGAATGGTTCCTTCATTCAACGGCGGCATAAATTCAGAACCAAGTTTAAAATAAATTGGTAAAGTTAAGACCAACGTTATTATTGCTGCTGCCACAACTTTATAGCGGTGGTTAACGGCAGAGTGGACAACCGGACCATAGTATTTAAAAAGGACTTTGCTTATTGGATGGTTCTCTTCTGAACGGTGAGAACCGACAAAAATAGCATTTCTTATTCTTGAGAGCCATTTTGGTTTGAAATAGCTTGGCTTGAAATAGGCAAGTGAAACCCGGATAGCTGGATCAAGCGTAATGCTTAAAATAGCAGCAACAAGGATTGATAAATTTTTAGTGTAAGCCAGCGGTTTAAATAGTTTGCCTTCCTGTGCCTCCAGCGCAAAAATTGGTATGAAGGCAACGGCAATAACCAAAAGAGAGTAAAAGCTTGAGGGGCCTACTTCTTTTATGGCGTGAATAATTACGTTTTTAGGCTCTCCCACCTTTCCGGAATGTTCCCATTCTTCAAGTCTCTTGTGTGCGTTTTCAACAACGACGATAGCAGCATCGACCATAGCACCTATTGCGATCGCAATGCCACCAAGGCTCATTATGTTTGAGGTCACACCAAAAAAATACATCGGAATAAAGCTGATTAATACTGCAAGAGGAAGTGTGCTAACTGGGATCATCGCGCTTGGTATGTGCAGCAAAAACAAGAAAATTATCAGAGATACAACGAAAACTTCCAAAACAAGTTCATCTTCCAGCGTTTTAATGGCGCGATGTATAAGATCGGATCTGTCATACGTTGTAATAATTTCTACTCCAGCCGGAAGCGACGGTTTTATTTCAGCCAACTTAGCCTTTACAGCTTTAATAACTTTATTCGCATTTTCCCCGTATCGCATTATGGCGATTCCGCCAACAGCATCTCCATTTCCATCAAGGTCAGCTACACCGCGTCTCATTTCAGGACCAATGTTAACTTTTGCAACATTTTTTAAATAGATTGGAGTTCCATCTTGGCTGGTAATAACGACATTTTCCAGATCCTTTACTTCTTTAATATAACCGCGACCGCGTATCATATATTCAGCGCCAGATATCTCTAAAAGTCTTGCCCCAACTTCGTTATTGCTGTCACGGATTGCCATTACAATTTGATCAATAGAAATTTTATATGATGCGAGCGAATTTGGATTTAATTGTACCTGATATTGTTTTTGAAATCCGCCAACAGATGCTACTTCTGCAACTCCAGGAACTGCCTGCAAATGAAATCTTAAAAACCAATCTTGCAGACTGCGTAAATCTGCAAGAGAATATTTTCCCGAATTATCCACCAGTGCATATTGATATACCCATCCTACGCCAGTTGCATCCGGACCTAGTTCGGTTTTTACACCCGCAGGGAGTGTACCTGTTATTTTCGAAAGATATTCAAGTACTCTTGATCTTGCCCAATAAGGATCTGTACCGTCTTCGAAAATAACATAAACATATGAAAATCCAAAATCAGATATTCCTCTAATATCTTTTACTCTCGGAACCCCGAGTAATGAAGTAATAATTGGATAAGTAACCTGATCTTCAATTATATCAGGGCTTCTATCCCATTTAGAATAAATAATAACCTGTGTGTCTGAAAGGTCGGGAATAGCATCTATGGGAATATTTTTAAGAGCAAAATAACCTAAAATAGCAGCAACCGCTACCAAAAGAAACACAAGAGATCGATTCTTCGCCGAAAACTCTATAACTCTTTCAATCATAAATTATTTTTTCCTTAATTATTTATTTCAATGCCCCATATGTTCGTGTTGATTCGAGTTAGCACCTTGCATTTGTACCCATTTGATTCGCGATTCAGAGTCGACTAAGAAGTTAGCGCTGGTCACTATTTTTTCGCCCTCTTTTAATCCACTGGAAATAGCAACAGAGTCGTTTGCATTAAAACTAACCATTATTAACCTTGGTTCAAAATGACCCATTCCATCAGTTACAAATGTCCATGTTTGCGTCCCCGTATCGAAGACTGCATCAAAAGGAATGGTCAATTGCTCTCCAAGCGGAACATTTATAGTAACATCTACGTATGATTCTGGACGAAGAAGAGTTTTTGTTTTTGGAAGAAGAATACGTGCTTTAGCTGTTCGTGTTTGCGGATTCAAAACACTATCAACTGCAACAATTTTCCCTGAAATTTTCGTTCCTCCAAGAAAATTGGCTGTTATTTCCGCAGAGAGACCTTCGTGAACATAAGGAATATCCATTTCGTAAATATCAGCATAAACCCAAACATCTTCCCCTGCCTTGTTAAGCAACAGCGCTCTTCCATTACCATCAACATTTTCGCTTAACGATTCTATTTGTTTATCGGATAATCCAAGTATCTTTAGTCTCAACCTTGCTGACTTAACCATTCTTTCTGCTGATTGACGAACATCAGCTAAACTGGAATTTTTCAATTGTTTATAGTGATTGATTGCTTCTATATACTCATTTTGAACTGTATAAAGTTCAGGATCATAGGCTAGACGACCCGAGGTACGAATATTTTTAATGAGTTGTTTTTTTTCAACAATACCCGTTTTAACACCTATAAGTTGTTGCCGCATATCGCTTAGCATAATATCTCTGTGTTCCACCGGAATAGAACTATCATCTGTGGAATCGTGATTCATCTGTTTTTCATCTTCCTTGATTTTTATAAGATTCATACCACAAATAGGACATTGTCCGGGTTTATCTTGTATAATCTGTGGATGCATTGGGCACGTCCATCTTTCAACATTTTCACTTGGCGGGGGACTACTCATATTATCTTTATTTTGTTTATTTGTGCTTCCACACTTAGAAGGACACCCCAGAAGCATGCAGTAGTAGTAGTAGCAAAAACATTCAGCAAAGGTATCTTGCTGCTATAATTCAGCAGCGTACTATGTATCCTACAACAAATAAA
>JACRAO010000002.1 GCA_016213345.1 Bdellovibrio sp.
TGAATCTGTTTTTTGTTATTACCTATAGATTCTCTAACTTGTTTCAAAACAATTTGATCTGAGGGTGTTAAACCAGTCTGGGCATCAAATAAGAGGAGAATTAAATCGGCACTAGAAATAGAAAATCGTATTTGTTTTATAATTTCTTCTTTAAAATGTTCGCTACCTATTCCACCAGTATCAACCAATAATACTGGAAACTTTTTCCCTTTTACCATCCAATTTGTGTTTGCCTCGACACGATCCCGAGTGACACCTGGTTTATTATGTACTAGCGCTTTTCGGTAGTTGAGTAATCTATTAAATAAAGTGCTTTTCCCGACATTAGGACGGCCAACTAAAATAATTTTATGTGAATTTTTTACTGGTTCAAACATAATAGATCAACTTAAATTTTCAACAGCCATCCTGGCTGCGTTTTGTTCAGCTTCTTTTTTTGATGTTCCGATAGCTGATGCTAAAATCTTTCCATTAATTTTTACTTCAACTTCAAATGTTTTTGCATGATCAGGGCCATGAGTTTGTATTAAATTATAAGTTGGAGCCAACTTCCAACGGGATTGTAAAATTTCTTGTAATTGTGTTTTATGGTCATAAAAAGAAATAAGCTCTCTTTCTTCTTCAAAAAATCTAGAAAAAAGACTCCTAACAACTGGATATGCGGCATTAAAACCACCATCTAAATAAACCGCTGCAATTATAGCCTCTAGTGTGCTGGATAAAATTGATGGTTTTAGATTGCCACCTGTCAGAGATTCACCTTTTCCTAAACGTACTAGGTTCTGTAAGTTTATTAATTTTGCTACATCTGCTAGTGTTTTTTCATTGACCACAGCCGCTCTCATTTTAGATAACTGTCCTTCCGAAGCATTAGGAAAAGATTCTATGAGTAGATCTGAAATTATTACATCTAAAATAGCATCTCCTAAAAACTCAAGTCTTTCATTGTCTCTTAGTGCGATAGGCTTATCTTGTAAATATTCGTGACCATAGGATGTATGCGTAAGTGATTGAATTAAAATACCTCTATCACCAAATTTGTATCCCAAACTATCCTGAAGTTCTTCATACTTCATAGCCCAAAGACCTCTCCAGTCTGCAAATTGTTTACAGTAAAAGTCTACTACTTGTCAATAGACACTAAAGATTTTATATGCACATAATTTCACCAATGTAAAACACATCCTGTGCTTGAGTATTAACTGTAATGCTTAAGGGCCTTACTGAAATAAAGCGGTTAACTGCTTGATTTAATTTATATTTTTTCATTAAGCAAACAATTTTTAGATAATTTTCTGTATGTCCAGAAATCCACATATCTTCTTTGAAATTTTCTACAAGCATTTTGACCGATAACAGTGGTTTATTATAAAATATCTGCAAAGTATCTCTATAATGTTTATTTAAACGTTCCAGACTTAATTTTCTCAAAACTTCACTTCTGCGTTCTCGTTCTTTTATAGGAACAACGTGAGAGAGTCTCGTGGCCGGTGTTTTTGCTCTTTCGCTATAAGGAAAGACATGGAGCCTAGTCCAAGGCAAATGCTCTAGGGCATGCACGGTCCAATCAAAATCTTGCCCAGTCTCTCCGGGAAATCCAGTAATTATGTCCATTCCTATAAACACTCCCCCTACTACATTGTTAGCTAATTTTGAAATGCTACAAAGTGATCTATGAACATCTTGAAAAGTATATTTACGTTTCATCAATTTTAGTATTTTTGAACAAGGACTCTGAAGCGAAACATGAAAATGATTGCAAAACTTGGGCTCGTCTTTTGCCCAATTTAAAATTTTATAATTTATATCCAATGGATCTAATGAACTAACTCTAAGTCTTTCCAATTTTGTCTCACTACAAATAGCTTGTAAAAGTTCTAAGAGTTTAGATTGTTTTGCCCAATCTTTTCCGTAATCACCCAAATTAGTGCCTGTTAGAACAATTTCTTGAGTTCCATTTTGTACGAGTGAGTTTATATAACTAATGACATCAGCAATAGCTAAACTTCTGCTTGGTCCCCGTCCATATGGAATAATGCAAAATGTACAAAAGGCATTGCATCCTTCTTGAATTTTAAGGAAAACCCTAGCTCTAGCTGTACTGTCTTTATTAATAAACTCAGGAGGAAACAAAGTGTCTTGCACCAATGGCCATTCACGATCCATGGGGTGTTTAGATAAAAATTCTTTAACTCCAATGGGATGAAAGTCATGATTTAGAGTTTGTACAATTTTATTTTTACCTATGTTACCCAAAATAAGATTATTTTTTTTATGATATTTTTCTGGACTAACTTCAGCAGAACAACCAGCTACCAATATTTTTGCATGCGGATAAAGTGTTGATAGCTTTTTAACTGTTTTAACACTTTGTTTATCTGCTGTATCAGTAACTGTGCAAGTGTTAACAATACAGAGACCTACTTCCTCGGCATTTGCGTGATTAA
>JACRAO010000172.1 GCA_016213345.1 Bdellovibrio sp.
ACAATTATAGGCCAACAAGTCGGGTTTTCAGACAAACAAACTGGACTTAGCGAATTTATTAGTGATTTATTTTTAACAAATCAAAGTCAAAAATCTAAAGAGTTTGTCTTAAATATTGGTAGTGAAAAAAGGCATTATTATATTATAGCCAATAAATATAATCACGACACCGAGGCTGTTATTTTTGGTCTCGATCTAACTCAATATCAAAGAGCATATCAAGAACTTTTAGCAAGTAAAGAACAAAGCAAACATATGACAAAATTAGCAAGCCTGGGCGAAATTGTTTCAAAAGTTTCAGATGAGATAAACACACCAACACTTTCACTCAAAGAAAAAATCGAAGAACTGAAAGCAGAATCTTATCCGAACCATGAAGAAAAACTAAAACTTATTGATGATATATATAAAGAGGCAGCAAAATTAAACAAACAATCTTATTTTTTAAAACAACTGTCATCAAAAGAAAAAGAAAACGCCTGGAAAAAGATATTGGTTTCTGACTTATTAAATGCAGTCTTGATGTTTTGCTCAGAGCAATTTAAAGCAGCGCATGTATCTTTATCGATTGAAGACTACCCAAAGGATCTGACTATTTTTTGCTTATTTAATCAGTTTTTAGAAGTTATTTTGAATTTAGTCAATAATGCTCTTGACGCGGTAAGTAGTCTACCAAATCCAAGTACACAATGGGTAAAAATAAATATCGTTAAGGGCGAATTTGGCATTGAAATTACAGTTATAGATAGTGGGAAAGGCGTTCCGTGTGATCAAAAAGAAAACATTTTTCAGCCATTTTTCACAACTGCAAGCGGGAAAACCGGTTCTGGATTTGGGCTTTTTAATGCTCGAGGGATTATAGAAAAACATGGAGGGATTTTAACGTTAGACGAAAACTCTACAAATACGAAATTTGTGATTTCTCTCCCCATTGATATTCAACATGGGAAACCAACAAATCTAGAGGAGGTATTAAAAGCAGCATGAAAAAAAATATTTTGCTGTTATGTTTATTGTTATATTTTGCTGAATATTTTTCTGAAATTAGTTTTTCAAAAGAAGAATTTAAGGAGTCAAATTGTTCGTCAACAAAAGAATTTATAACTGTAATACAGTTTTTTAGAGAAAAGAAAAATTTTTCTGTAATTGAGCAGGAATCTAAAAAAATTGCACATTATGTTTCAAAAGGGTGCACAGGAGCCGCTCAAAGATTTATCTCTATTTTTGAGCTTCTTTCGCAGGCTGGACTAGGTACAAAAGATGCTATACAAACAGCTTTGGAGTTTGCCAATAAAACATATAGTGAAACAGAAACTTTTGCGTTGGTATTTACAAAAGCATACTTAAGCGAATATTTGGATCTGGATTTATATTCTTCGATAAAATTAGCAAAATCTTTGATGTACGAATTCAAAGGTGATGCAGTTGGTGTAAGAGAAGATTTTGAAAAAATAATTCAATTTTGTATCAACTCAAAAGATTTGGACCTTCCAAAACCACAGTGTGGAGAGTGGGCAGCTAAAACAGCCAAATTAGGGGAGAGATTTAGCGGAGGCATTGCTGATGGGTTTATAAGAACCTTCGTATTTGCACATGCAAAAACTGGAGCTGCTTTAAGCACTTTTGATGCTCTGAGGTTATCAGAATTAGTATTAAGTCACGGCCCAGGATCAGCAGAAAATTTTATTCAAGCTTATAAGTTTGGTGTTTCTAAAAATGGGCTCAGACTTTCTGGGCAAGAAGCTCTACATTTTGCTAAGGAAATGGCAGAGTATACTTCAATGCCCACACCAGAAAACCCCGTGCTGGCTTCACACAAATAGATTCTGCTGAGCCTTTTTGAGCAGAATCTAAATAGAAAACATGTTACTAAATATTTTAAAATACATACTTATCTGAAAAGTACCTATAAGTCTTGGATACTTTTAAAATAATTTTGTGAGAGAAGGCCTTGGGGTAGCTGGATGCGAATCTTACATGGATGTAAAAGGGGGCCCCAGAGGCAGGATGCCGCGCCTGAGCGAATAAAATTATTTTAAAAGTATCCCTGCCTCATCTTGCAGGTACTTTTCAGATAAGTATGTATTTTAAAATACAAAAATATTTTTTTAAATATTTTAAAACATAAACGACACATCGAATCTTGGTGCTATTTTATGTGATACAGGATCACTCCAAAAGCTAATCCCAGTGAGAGGGCCATAAATTTTCTTTTTATACTCTTCTTGATCTTGTTGAATATATTTCCACGAATATTGAAACACTAATGGGGCAAAAGAAAAAATAATAGCCACAATATCTGCAGGAACAGAAATCGTTTCAGTCTTTACATTAACTGTCAAATAAACCGATGTTCCAAAATTAGACAAAAAAGACAGCCACTGAAGCCTTGTAGCCAAACGGGCAGTCCTCTCAAATGATTCCTCAGCCAACCTTTCTCTGCTGAGCTGCTCACGTTGTGTTTTTGATGGCATTGTTCTAATTTCATGTAATTCGGAAACATAAGGGGTAAACGCCATAGAAAGAGCTAGAGTTGTTACTAACCACACCCCGCCCACCGCCACTCCCGCAAGTCCTGATTTAGCTGTTGGATCCTTTGTGGGGTTATTATTTGAAAGCTGGAAATAACCAGCTAACAATGTAGATAGTGCTGAAATCTGTATAGGGAAATGCCTTCTCCACTGACTTCCCGCTTCTTTTCTGGCTTCTAATTCTAATCTATCGCTTGCCCTTGGAGTAACTAAAAGCTCGGGATACTCAAAACTAGAGCTATCGGCTGCAAAAGAATAACCACCTGTAAAGGTCAATATAACCAAATGCATAATAATAAAATTTGCTTTCATATGAAATTATTATTAATCTTCTTGTGAACTAGATCAAATAAATTAAAGGATGATGCCATGAAAACAAAAAGAATAGTTTTAATGATTGCTTTAACAATAAGCGTTAATTGTATTGCTGATCAAAACATAAGACAAGTTGGGACATTAACTCAAATTGAAGGCAAGGTTACACTTTTCACTAATCCAGAAAAGAGTCTAGGAAAGGTAATCCAAAATACTCTTCCTCACGCGCTTTTTGAAAACGAGTATTATGCTGTCAAAGAAGCGCAAATTAGTGACGTCGTTGAAGAAGGAAATATTATACGCACAGCAGTAGGAGCAAAAGCAAAAATTGTTTTTGACAATGGGGATCAATATATGATTGGTTCCGGCACAGCATATCGCGTACACTGGAACGTCAATCCAGCAAATCCTGACACTCAACTTAAGCTCATGCATGGAAAACTCAGAGGTGTTATTAATAAAAACGGTCCTCGTGGAAAACTTACGATACGCACACGCGCCGCAACCATGGGTGTACGGGGCACAGACTTTTATATTGGAGACAGTGACGAGGGTGTCGGAACACAAGTAACCATTTTGAGAGGAGAAGTTTCTTTAAAACCAGTTTCAGAAAAGGCACAGACTGTAACAATTAAATCTGGTTTTTCAGGTGAAGTACAAAAAGAACAAACTTTGACTGCGAAGCCAAATGTTGTTGATGTGAGAAAAGCTACAAAAGAAGATTTAGTAGTGGTACATGACTGCTCTAAAATTAAACCCGAACCTCAAAAAGAAAAACTTCCAGAACCCATTAAACAAAAAATTGAGTTATTAGAGAAAAAATGTACAGAAGCTACCCTAAATGCAATTAAAACAGAAGATCCAAAACTATACGCCGAATTAAATACCAAAGGTATACAATCAGCTGACGAAATTAACATGCAAACAGTAAAGCAGCTATTTAAAGAAGCCCCTGCTGCACCAAAAAAGAAAAAGCCTCAAGAAGGTGAATTATTGAAAGGTTTAGACCCACAAACCTATGAAAAATATTTTAAAGCACTAGAATGAAAAAACTACTTTTATTTACATGGCGATGGAAATGTCTCTTGCTCTGTTTTAGCATTTGCGGAAGTTATGCTTTTACTTTGGCAACAGGCAGTTCCTCACAAACAGGCTGGGATACAAAAACGCTTACATTCAGATTAAATACCTCGGGGTGTCCTATGTCTGAAGCGAGTTTAAATGCAGCCTTAGATCGGGCAATTGAACTTTGGAACCGAGTTCCAACAAGTGGATTAAAATTAGAAAGAGGCACACCAACTACTGCATCTTTAGATCAAGCTATTTCCTACGGATCCACTGACTCTCCCGAAATTCACTGTGATCCCAGTTTTTCAACACATTTTGCAGGAGCAAATCCAGACCGGGTATTAGCCGTAACTTTACCAGCGACTTTAAACAATGCCATGGCTTATGCTGCTATTATTTTAAATGCCGAGGACGGTAAGCAAGGCAATATACAAAATAAATCAGAAACACTTTTAACAATTATCTTGGCTCATGAGATGGGACATGCTTTAGGATTAGGTCACACATCAGATTCGACAGCATTGATGTATTATAGTGCATCTGCAAAAACTGACCTGGCACTTTCACAAGACGACATAGATGGTATAACTTATCTTTATCCCAGAAATGAAATTGGCAGTAATAAAATTTTTGGCTGTGGTGGTTCCTAATATGCCCAAGCAAACTGATAAAAGTAGCAGCAAATTTACAAAATTGGATTTAGCCGACATTGTGGTTGGCGAACCACTGCCATCTGCAGTTTATATTTACATTGACCTGCACTACATAGCTTTTAGATTAAAGGGAGATGTATTTGATAGAGAGGTATATGAGAGATTAGAGCTTCGTAGAGTCAATAATCTTTATATTTTAATCAATGATCAGCAAAAATTTAAAGACTGGAAAGACATTTTCTTAGCAAAAAAAGAATCTTCTTCTGCAAATAAAGGGTTGGTTAAAGCTAAAAAAGAACTTAGTCGAACAGCGCTTGATATTTTTAGTACTGATCATCCTAATGAAGTGGTGAAAAAAACATTACTGGCTAGTAAAAAAGTTGCAGAAGAAATCATGAAAGCACCTTTAGCAACAATGGCATTGACCCAATTACAAAGTTTCTCTAATAATATTGCAAATCATTCTTCTAATGTCAGTATTTTGTCTACTTATTTGGCATTACACATGGGTTATTCCCATCTGCCGATTTTACAGAATGTCGCTTCTGGCGGGCTTTTGCACGATATTGGGAAATTGAAAGTAAAAATAAACCAAGACGACTCTCAAGAAGTCAGTGATAAAAAAATGCAAAGTCATCCTCTTTTAGGATCTGATTTCTTACAAGCTCAAGACCCAAATGTTTCACTAGAGATATTACTGATTGTTTCTCAACACCATGAATTTTTTGATGGTACAGGTTATCCAAGACGTCTTAGAGGAAATGCTATTTACGATTTAGCTAAAATTGTGACCATTGCAAATATATTTGATAATTTAGTTGCAAACGTTAGTGGAACATTGCCAGAAAGGCAAAAAAAGGCACTCAGACAACTATCAGAAGCACAGTTTTATAATAAATTTGATCTAGAAAAACACCAGAAAGCGTTAAGAATTTTAGAGCTGGGGGTATAATAAGGGCCTGTATTTCTAAAAATATTGAAATAAATGCTAAAAATTGGATGACTAAAAGTGTTGTTTTTGATATTCATTTTACATGCAAGTTAAGCATCAGCATGAATCAGAAAAATTACAGGCAAATATATATAAAAAGTTAACACCATTTCAAAAGTGGCATGAGGTTGAAAAAATGTGGATATTTTCTGTAGAATTGAAACGCGCAGCAATTCAATCAGCTCATCCAAACTGGTCCGATCTAAAAGTTAACCAAGCGATAAGAAGTATTTTTTTATATGCAACGACTTGAACTTTTAGATGCTTTTATTGTACCTCTAGAAAAAAACAAGATTAACTATTTTATAACAGGATCGGTGGCTTCAATTTTTTACGGTGAACCACGACTTACTCATGATATAGACATTGTCATTCATCTTTCAGTGAAAGAAATTCATCGTTTTATTTCGATTTTTCCAGAAAAACAGTACTATTGTCCACCCACCGAAGTGATTCATATTGAATTAATTCGACATGATTTTGCACATTTTAACCTTATTCATCATAATACCGGCATGAAGGCAGATATTTATCCTGACGTAGGTGATGACTTATATACATGGGCTTTTCAACATAAACGCCGTGTGAATTTATATGGAAATTTGAGCTTATGGCTGGCGCCACCAGAGTATGTCATTATTCGTAAACTCGAGTATTTTAGAGAAGGCCAATCACAAAAACACATCAATGATATTGAGAAAATGTTGTTGCAGATTAAACATGAGTTAAATAATGATTTTTTAAACAAAGAACTTAAAAAACGTAGTTTGTTGTCGTTGTGGAATAAATTAAAATAGTCCAGCTAAAACACAAGATACGCAAACTGAAAATGTATCCCAAAACTGCGACGTACTGAAAACGGGCTCCACACTAAACACTCAAGACCTGAAAGAAATCTATGATACAGCAACGCCCCTACACTCGCAGAAATGGTAAAATTAATAACTGCAATACTTCTTCCGGGCAGCGTAAAACTTTGAGTAGCTGTTCCATTGTTTAATATAGTTGTCCCCCCATTACCTGAAATAAACTCAAAACCAATTCCAGGAGCAAACCTTAAAATTAGATCCATAATATTTTTAACCCCTGTTACTTTATAAAATCCTGGAACTTGCATTAAAAGTAAATTTGATTTTCCAGCATCATCCTTCATGGTTCTTCCCAGCGGGGTGTAAGAAATCGAGGGTTGAATAAATCCCCATTCTGTTGCAAACTCCAATGACGGCAAAATAAATGGCATGAAGCCGGTCTTTCCGCTTGCCTGGGTCGAAGTCCAGTTTAAGTTTTTAGAAAGTGCTCCTATCCCAAGATAAAGTGGAAGCTCACAAAATCCAAATCGAGAAATTAATAAAAACAGCAAAACTCTCATAAAGATGGGACTCCTAATAAATCTAAAGGATTAATTTTGACTCTATTAACAACCACTCCCCAATGCAAATGAGGACCACTAACACGCCCCGTTTTTCCTGATAAACCTATTAATTCATAAGCCCTAACTTGTTGCCCTTTTTTGACATTCAATTTTTCTAAATGAGCATATACAGTAAAAATACCCCACCCGTGGTTTATTAAAACCGTATTTCCTGATAAAAACAAATCTTTTGATAAATCCACCCTTCCAGCTTGTGACGCATAAACAGGTGTGCCTTCGTTTGCTTTAAAATCTGCACCATTATGATAACTTTGCAAACTACCATTAAAAATCCGCTTCGTGCCATAGACACTCGTAAATTCACTTTTCATAGGAAATACAAATAGACCACCCCAGAATTTTTCAGATAGTATGTTTTTATAAATAAGTGCTATTTCGTTAGCTTCTCTCTTGATCCTGGCTAAATCTTTAGGAGAGGGCTCAACATGTTTTGGGTCTACCGTTAAAGTTTCGCTTAAATAATCACCCTTCAAAATAGTCAATGGAAAAGTAAGAGTTTTTTCTTGTTCATTCTCTTGCAACTTAACTAAAATAGAACTTTTACCTTCAGCATGACCATAAGGAATGCCTATAAAAGAAAAATAAGTACTACGGCTTTTTGGATCTAAAAAAAATGGCACTTCGTTATTTTCAAAAATAACACTTTTCAATGTTGCTTTGTCATTGATCTGATAAGTTATCCAAAAAAGAGAGCCATTGGCGATTTTATTTTTGGAAATAGAAATATCACCGGATGTAACCGCGAGTGTTTGGGGGTTTATTGGAGTTTCTGATTTTTTTATTGAAACGCAGCCGGTCATGGACAATATAGAAAACCCACAGAAAAGTACAATAGTCCTAGAGTGCTTTAACTCTCCTTTGTCCATCATAGAAAATGACTTTTAGCTCCATTCCGGTTTTAATATCATTTGCGCTTCTTATTAATTGCTCTTTAGCGTCTTTTACTAAAGTAAACCCACGTTCTAAAACTTTCAATGGAGAAAGTGCTTCCATTTTACTTATTAACTGGTAAAAACTGTTTTTTCTGCGTTCGATTTTTATTTGCATTGCTTGACAAAGCTTTAAATATAATTCATCAGCCCGCTGTGCTTGCTCCCTTAGCTTGTCTTTTGGACTAATAACTCTGGCAGAAATATGAGATAGCAATGTTTTTTTGAACTCCACACTTCTCAATATACTTTTTTGCATGTTACTTTGGTATTCAGACATTCTTTTAGCTGCATCTACCCAATACGTAGTAATGATTTCTGCTGCCGCTGATGGCGTAGGTGCTCTGACATCGGATACAAAATCTGAAATTGTAAAATCAATTTCATGACCTACAGCAGATACAACAGGAATTTGAGAACTTGAAATCGCTCTGGCTAGATTTTCGTCATTAAAACACCAAAGATCTTCTATACTGCCGCCACCTCTGGCAAAAATGATAATGTCACCTAGTTGAAATCTATTGGCAATCTCAAGTGCATTGATCAGTTGAGCAGAAGCCGAATCTCCTTGCACAAACGCAGCAAGCACTAAAACATTAAGCCAAGGTGATCTTCTTTTTAAAATATTTAAAATATCCTGAATTGCAGCGCCAGAAGGCGAAGTAATCACTACAAGACGAGTTGGGAAAAGAGGTAGTGCGCGTTTTCGCTTGATGTCAAATAAGCCTTCTTGATTTAGCTTGGTTTTTAGTTGTTCGAAGGCAAGCTGCAGAGCTCCAGCGCCCACGGGCTCAAGCTGATCTGCAATTAACTGATAAGAACCCCGTGGAGAATAAACTGTAATTTTACCATGACATAAAATTTCCATGCCGTCTTCTAAGTTAAATGGTGACTTTTTTCTTCTATTATTCCAATTAAAACAAGCCACAGGTAAAGTCGATCCAGCGTCTTTAAGTGAAAAATACACATGTCCAGAAGAAGCGGGACGAAAATTGCTAACTTCGCCTTTTACCCAAATAGAAGTAAACACAGGCTCTAAAGTTTCACGAATTTTGGCCGTTAACTCAGAAACAGTAAAACATTCAGACTTAGCAATATCAGTTTTTTTAGGCTCTACCTTTTGTGTTTGCTGTGAAAATAATGGCAAATCGTCTAGCTTCATTGTTTTGTAGTCGCGCCATTATCTTTTGCCGCAATTTTTTTGAAAATTTCAAAAGATTTCAAATAATTCAGTGCTTCTTTTACTTGATAATCCTCTTTTGGATTAAATTTAATTACTGCAAAATCGTCTTCTTTGTCTTTATCTTTGTCCTTGTCTTTATCTTTGTCTTTCTTCTTATCTTTTTTACTAAGATTTTCTAATTCTTCTTTTTTATAGTCTTTGTTTTCTTTATTTTCTGAATTTACAATATGACCTTTCAGGTCTTTTTCTCGTAAGTATTCGCCTTTTCGTTTTGCTTCTGCAAGCAATTTTGGATCAAAATCATCCAAAATAATATCAGGTTGCACTCCTTTTTCCTGGATGCTCCGGCCACTTGGAGTGTAATAACGGGCTATAGTTAGTTTTAGTCCCATGTCTTGCCCAAGTTCAATTACGGTTTGCACTGATCCTTTTCCAAAGGTTGGAGTTCCTAACACAATAGCGCGGTGATGGTCTTGAAGTGCACCAGCAACAATTTCAGCTGCCGAAGCTGTGCTTGAATTAACTAAAACAGCAACAGGGAAATCTTTTCTGGCATTTCCTTTGCGAGCGTATTTTACTTCTTTTTGATCTTTATTTCTGCCAATCGTGGAGACAATGACACCTTCGTCAATAAATTGAGAAGAAACTTCGACTGCCTGATCCAATAATCCTCCTGGATTTGTTCTTAGATCCAAAACAAGGCCTTGCAATTTGTCTTTCTTTTCTAATTTTTCAAATGCTTTCTTCAAATCAGAAGAAGTATTCTCATTAAAACTAGTAATACGCACATAGCCATATTTAGGTTCAAGTTCTTCTAACTTAACTGCTTGAATTTTAATAATGTCTCTCACTATAGAGACGTCTTTTGTTTGCTCAAAACCATCTCTATAAACAGAGAGTGTTACACTTGTACCTTTTTTGCCTCGCATTTTTGAAACCGCTTCGACTAAAGTCATACCCTTTGTACTTTCTTTATCAATTTTTACAATGCGATCATTGGGTTTGAGTCCTGCATTCCAGGCTGGAGTGTCTTCAATTGGAGCAATGATTGTTAAAATACTATCCTTCATCCCTATTTCAATGCCTATTCCGCCAAATTTTCCACTCGTATCTGTTTTCATTTCTTTAAAAACATCAGGAGGCAAAAAATTAGAGTGTGGATCCAAAGTTTCTAACATGCCCTTAATGGCACCTTGGATCAAATCTTTTTGTTTTACTTCGTCTACATAATTACTTTCTACAAACTGTGTGACTTTATGAAAAAGATCTAAATTTAAGTATCGTTCGTTTTGAATATCAGACGTACTTGCACGCGAATCTGCAGCAATCGCGTTGATTTTTACGACTTGTTTTGTGAGATTTTGTCCAGCAATTATTCCCACACCAGAAGCTAATAAAATAAAACCAAATACCGAAACTTTTTTAATTAATGAGGTCATACTCGCCCTCCTTGGCTGCGTTTGCAATTATAAGCGGCCTCGCTTCCAGCTCGGCAGCATTGTGTTATATGAATTGTCATACCTCTAAAACTAAACTAATTTATCCTAGAAATCCACTGCATTGGATTAATAGCAATATTTTTTGACCTTATTTCAAAATAAATACGATTACCCGAGCTGTCTACTATGCCAATAGACGCCCCAGTTTTGACAATTTCACCCTCTTTTTTATAGAGTTCCCCCAGCTTGCCTATTAGCGAATAATAATTACCTCCGTGGTCTAAAATCAATACTTTTCCATAGTTAGGCAGTTCACCAGAGAAAACCACTTTTCCGGTATAGATAGCAAATACTTTTTGATTTTTTTCTTTAGGTGCAATGTCTAGTCCTTTCTTAAAAACATACAGTCCGGATTGAGCGTCAAAAGTTTTTCCAAATCCAGAAACAGTATCACCACGCAGCGGAAGAGAAAGCTTACCCTTTTGTTTTTCAAATTCACCTTTTTTTGTTAACGATAAAGCTTGTTTTTCAGTTTGTGCGATCTGATCTAATTCTTTTCTTGCATTAAATTCAGTTAACATTTTTTCAATTTGATTTTCAGTAGTTCTCAGTGTTTTATAACTTTCTAATTGTTTAATTTTTTCGCTAACTTTTTTTTGTAGAAGATCCATTTGAATTTGCTTGTTAAGCTCTAAAATACTTTTTTGCTCACTCAGTTCATGCAGCTCATAAGCTAATTGCTCATGTTCTTCCTGGATTTTCTTTTCAAGCACCAAAGAGTCGTCTAAATCTGTCTGGTATGCTTCGAGTTCTTTTAAACTAAAATCAATATAATGTGATAGCACTTTTCTTTTTGGATAATATTTTTTTTCTACTTCTATAGAATGAGAAGAGACATGGCGCATGGTGCGATGAATTTCTCTCAAAGAACTGCGAATAAAATCCTGGTGTCTTTGAACTTTTCGTTTCAGATCATCTTTTCTTGTCTCAAGCTCTAAAACCGTGTTTTCTATAGTTTTGAGTCTTGTATTATACAATTTGATTTCTTCTTTTTGTAACCTCAATAAAACACGAATTTTATAAAGTTGATTTTTTGCGCCGGTTTGTGATTTGGCACTATCTATAAGTTCTTGCTCCAGGCTTAATATCTTTGTTTTTATGTTAGAAAGTTTTTCTTGAAGCTTATTATTTTCAAAGCTTAGGCTGTCTTTTGAACAAAATAAAATTAAAACAAGAAAAAAGATTTTTTTCACTATATCTACCTTCACGAAAATTTTTCATAGGATTCGGGTATTTTACAAAACAATACTGGAACTAAACTTAGACCAAGACAGCCAACTAACAAGAATAATATAGTATAAAGCGAAGGTGTTCTAAAAGACTGGAAATGTATTGAGAAAAAATGCAAACGAGGAATAATCCAGGTTATAGCAAAGTACCAAAAAAAAGATGAAATAATTGTCCCCAAAAGTCCAATCCATAAACTAGATAAAAAGAGAGGAATTTTTAAAAAAAATACTCCTCCACCGGATAAGCGCAAAAAAGCATAAGACGACTTAATGGCAAATGTAAGGAATTTGGTCATAAGAATAAGCCATAAACACAACATCAGAAAAAGTGAAACTAGAGAAATTTTAATAAACCTCACAAGAGTCATAAAGCCTTCTGGTTCTTGTGGATTGTATATTTTTGAAGTTTCAATTAGTTCAATTCCAGAAACTAATTTTAATTTTTCTATGGTTTGCTTTTGAAAATATCCATAGATGGAAATAAATTGAGGAATAATTTTATTTTTGTCTATACTTAAAGCATCGATTTCTTGTACTAAATCAGGATAAGCGCCTTGCATTTCTTTTAAAAATTCATCTTGAGTTGTCGGTTTTATTTGTATCACCTGGGAGCCTAGCATGGTTTTGATAGTATCTATAATTTTGGGTTGATTGTTTTGATCAATAGAGTTGTCAAGATATGCGGTAATAACTTGTTCTGTTCTTAATTTTTGTATTAGTGGGTTCAAATGTCTTTCAAACCAAAACAAAAAACTAAAAATAGAAATCAAAAAGGCTAAGGCACAAGCAGCAAACATATAAGTGAAAGGAAATTTTTTCCATGGTTGAATAGATAGTTTCAGTAAAAGCATAAAGTCTCCTCTTGTGAGAGGCGGCCATTTTTTAGAGTAATGGCCCGTTTTCTCATTTTTCTAACCGTTTCCCGATCATGAGTAGCAAGAATTACTGTTATTTCGCTGATATTTGCTTTTTGAAAAATATCCATTAAGTTCCATGTGTTTTCTTTATCTTGTGCCCCAGTAGGTTCATCTGCAATCAGAAGTGCTGGCTGCCTGGCTAGTGCTCTTGCAACAGCCACGCGTTGTGCTTCACCGCCTGATAGTGTTTTTGCCAAAGCATTTTTCTTATGTTTTAAATTTAATTTATCCAATAATTCATAAATATGTTTTTTTACTTCATGATTAAGAATGCCTAGACTGCGATTTTGCGATAGAGAAAGTGAAAGACAGATATTGTCAAAAACACTCAGATCTCCAATAAGTCTTATATCTTGAGGGATGTAACCAATATTACGTCTGATGGCATTAAGAGAAGCGGCGGATATTTTCGAAAGGTCGTATCCAAATAGTTCAATGGTTCCAAATGTGGGATCTTCTTCGGTAGCTAGCATTTTTAGAAGAGTGGATTTTCCTACTCCACTGCCACCAATGACGTAGAGAAATTCGCCTTTTTTTATCTCAAAGTTAACTTGCTCTAATGCGTGACAGTGTTTAGAGTAAATTTTGGTTACGTTTTTGACCTGAATCATTGATATGCAATCGCCCCACCCTTATCTGGCCCTATCTATAAGAATAGCAGGAATTTGAAAGAAGGAACAAGAAGTAAGATGACGCGTAGCAGCTCGGATTGACGCATGATTATACTGAAAGCACCTGTGAGGTGGCTTTGGATTTATTTATAAAAATCTTTTGAAAAGCCAGAAAAAGTAAAACCAAGAAATAAATCAGTCGTTTTCTGAGTGCCTTGGCCGGTAACAAAACTTTTTAAATAATAATCAGAAAATAAAATAAGAGACGCAGCATCAAACCGAAACGCCAGTTTTAACCCCCCCCCATAAGCAAAACCATTCTTTAACAAAAAAGTGCTCGTATTTTGTGGGAAATAATAACTACCAAAAGGAGAGAAAAAAAATGCGGTATTTTTTGAATTAAAAATAGCGATATGAGGTTCAAGACTTAAGCGCGTCAAAAATGCAGTTTCTAAAACCAAGGCAGCTTGTGAAGAAGAGCTTAAAAAATTTTCTTTTACTCTTCCTCCGACAAGATGTAACCAAAAATTACCAAAATAAAGTCCAAACCCCGTATAAGCTGCATAAATTTTTCCGGTTTGATTATTTAAACTAAAATCAACTGGTGATACATATTTAACCGCATTAATTTCGCCACGCAGTAGCCATTCAAATTTTTTTCCAAACTTTAACCCGAATTCCGGTTCAAGAAAATAAGAGAGTTCAGAGGCAAGTTTTGCACTTCCTCCAGTAGTACTCACAGTTGATAAAACAGAATAATAAGTTGCAGGAGTCAAAGAAAATCGCATGTAAATCTTTGCATATGCGTCATAAGAAAAGATTAAAAACAGCATAAATAAAGAAACACTATATTTTGTTATCACTCTAAATAATATATTAATACAATCATAGCTGTAACTGCAACAGATACTGTAGCAGTTACAGTTACTGTTGACTGTAAACGGATTTCAGATTACTGATACAATAGTTTATGGCACAAAAATTTATTTACTCTATGAAGGGTGTTAGTAAAAATTTTCCACCCAATAAAACCGTCCTTAAAGACATTTACCTATCCTTCTTTTACGGTGCCAAAATTGGAGTTTTAGGCTTAAACGGCGCCGGAAAATCTACTCTCCTAAAAATTATGGCTGGTTTAGAAAAAAACGTTAGCGGCGAAGCTTGTTTAAGCTCTGGCTGTAGTGTCGGGTATCTCCAACAAGAGCCCACCTTAGATGAGACAAAAACAGTAAAAGAAAATGTACAAGACGGCATGGGCGAAGTTGTAAAGTTTTTACAGAGATTTAACGAAATTAATAATAAATTTTCTGATACCTCCATTGATTCAGACGAAATGGAAAAGCTCTTGGCGGAGCAAGCAGAAGTGCAAGAAAAAATCGAACACGCAAACGGATGGGAGCTTGATCGCACCCTAGAAGTTGCAATGGACGCCTTAAGACTCCCTCCGCCGGATTCATCAATCAAAACACTCTCCGGAGGAGAAAGGCGTAGAGTTGCCTTATGTCGACTTCTGTTACAAAAACCAGATCTGCTTTTACTTGATGAACCCACAAATCATTTGGATGCAGAATCTGTTGCCTGGTTAGAAAAATTTTTAAAAAACTATACCGGTACAGTAGTAGCGGTAACACATGATAGATACTTTTTAGATAATATCGCAGGTTGGATTTTAGAACTCGATCGTGGTCATGGTATTCCGTGGGAAGGCAACTACTCTTCATGGTTGGATCAAAAACAAAAACGTCTAGCACAAGAGGAAAAACAAGAAACCAGACATCAAAAAACTTTAGAGCGGGAACTTGAGTGGATTCAGATGAGTCCGCGTGCCAGACAAGCTAAAAACAAAGCAAGAATTGGAGCTTATGAAAAACTCTTTAGCGAAGATCGACCTGATAAAATAGAGGAAATTGAAATTTATATTCCAGCCGGCCCCCGTCTGGGCGGACTTGTAATCGAAGCAAATAAAATTGCAAAATCATATAATAATAAGGTCTTATTCGAAGATTTTTCTTTCAATATCCCCCCGGCCAGTATAGTCGGAATAATTGGTGGAAACGGAGTAGGCAAAACCACACTGTTTCGCATTATCACAGGACAAGAAACCGCCGATCGAGGAACTCTGAGAATTGGGGACACAGTAAGTCTTGCATACGTGGATCAGGCACGTGATGTTTTAGATCCCAATAAGACATTGTGGGAAGAAATTTCAGACGGAAAAAATGAGACTATTTTATTAGGAAAGCGTGAGATCTCATCTAGAGCTTATTGTGCCAGATTTAATTTTACTGGAGCTGATCAACAAAAGAAGGTTGGTTCTCTATCTGGTGGTGAGAGAAACAGGGTGCATCTTGCAAAAATTTTAAAAGCAGGAGCAAATGTTTTGCTTTTAGACGAGCCCACAAATGATTTGGATGTAAACACATTAAGGGCACTCGAAGAGGCTTTGTTAAATTTTGCCGGTTGTGCACTTGTGATAAGCCATGATCGATGGTTTTTAGACCGCATTTGCACACACATCATGGCTTTTGAGGACGAAGGGCAAGTCGTAATGGTTGAGGGTGGTTTTCAGAATTACGAAGAAGACAAAAAGAAACGCCTTGGTCCAAACTCACTTAATCCTCACAGAGTAAAATTCAAAAAATTAATATAAAACTGGACCTGAGTAAAATCACCGAAGTGGGCAAAAATTACCAAAAAATGATATTTATGGACATTTAAACACCATAAATTAATAAAACTTGTATTTCAGTACCAAAAAATGATATGTTTAAGCTAGAAAGTATCAAAAAACGATATGAAACAGTTACCACTTCCACCCCTATTATTTCCAGCTAAGACAAGCGCTGACCGCGCCTGGATGACTCAGCTTAAAAAAAAAGGATTAATCTACTCAATTGGACCCCGCCTATATGCGTCTGTAGAGCGCTCTCAAATTTCAAACATTGCACGAAGTCAATGGTCAAATATCATTTCCAATCTCTTTCAAAAAGCGCTCTTAAGTCATCGCAGCGCGCTCGAATATAGACCCAGCCCAAAGGGAGAGATCATTTTAACCAGCAATACAAACCGAAAAATCGTATACCCTGGACTCACCTTAAAGTTTATTCGCGGACCCACTGCACTCGAAGATGATTTGCAATTTTTAAATCTAAAGGCTTCTTCGCTGCCACGAGCTTTATTGGAAAATCTCTCTCGTTCTCAAGCTCGTGGCACTTCAAAAGTTTTACCTTTAGAAGAAATCGAAAAACGTCTTGAACAAATTCTCCATCTCAAGGGCGAAAAAACGCTAAACACACTCAGAGACCGAGCATCTGAAATTTCGAAAAAATTTGAATGGAAAAGGGAGTTCAAAAAATTAAACGAAATCATCGGGGCACTCCTGGGCACAAAACGTTCAAAAAAAATAAAATCTACGCAATCCATTGCTCGCGCCACTGGATATCCCTACGACACTCAGTGCTTTGAGAGACTCGAGATCCTTTTTGGCGAACTTCGTCACTATCCACTCCCTGAAATTAAAGATCAATTTACTGGTAAAAACCACTTTGTCAACAAGGCATTTTTTGAGGCCTATTTTTCTAATTATATCGAAGGCACGGTATTTGAAATTGAAGAAGCTGAAGATATTATTTTTAACAAAAAAATCCCACCAGAGCGACCAAAAGATGCACATGACATACTTGGAACTTTTAGTATTGTATCAGACCCCAATGAAATGAAAATCACTCCAAAGCATTTTGAGGATTTTGAAACTCTTCTCAAAAAAAGACATGTTATTTTAATAAAAGCACGAACAGAAACGCTGCCAGGTAAATTCAAATTAAAGCCCAATCGAGCGGGAAATACTCACTTTGTACATCCTGATTATGTGGTTGGCACATTAAAAAAAGGATTTGATTTTTATCACAGCTTACCTCTGGGTTTAGCACGAGCCCAGTTTATGCAATTTCTGATCACTGACATTCACCCTTTTACTGATGGAAATGGACGAATGGCGCGCATCATGATGAATGCAGAATTACATGCACAAGGTCTTTCAACACTCATTATCCCCACCGTTTATCGCGAAGATTATCTGCTTGCACAGAGAGCCCTATCGCGCAGAAACAGAGCCACTCCAAGCATTGAAATGCTCATCAAAGCTCAAAAATTCTCACAACTAGATTTCTCTCACTACCCCAAAATATTAAAATACCTCAAGAAACACAACTGGTTTGAGGAACCCGAGGAGGCAAAACTGCTGATATAAAGGAAGCATTGGATCTCACTGGAACCATTCTCTCAACCGAATTGCCGGAGAACTAATTTGGTGATTATTATATTAGATTGTTTTAATCATGTTTGCGGTAACACAATTATGAGTCAACAAGATATGCGGGTTCTTTTTTATCGTACAGGTGATATAAAGTCAAAAAGAAGGAAATAGAAAATGACGCAAACAAAAATTCAAAAACATCAAATTTCTAATATTAAGGGATAAAGTCCCATGGATCCTCATTGAGTGTAAGTCGAATCAAAAGGTACCGCATCCTAATCTTATTTTTTTTAGCGAACTCCTAGGAGTTCAACATCGATTTCAACTAGTGACAGACGAACACTTTGACCGTTACTACCCTGCACATAAAATTAGGGTAATGAGTTATGAGAAATTTTTCTCGAACTGGGTTTAAAAAGGTGTTTATAAAAGTTTGAGTTCACTATCACATTAAGATATTACAGCGTTGTGGTTTTTTGAATACTCTATGTTACCCATTTGGATAACTTTTTTTCTTGTTTTTGCGGTTTGATTTTGATAATAATCTTTACAAGTTTATGAGCAAAAAAGACCTCAAATAGGCTAAAAAAATAGCTGGAAAATAATATCTAAAACTGGAGAAAAACGTATGACAATTCAAATAATACAATGCTACCGAGCCAAAAAGAATCAGGTGCTGCGAGGAAACACTTACCTGCAAGGCCACGGATGTCGAGTATGAAATTCATTGCCTGGGATACTTCGTCAAAAACTGCAGCTCTTGCTACTTTTGAAGCAGATACGAAAACAAAAAACTTCTTACTCATTCAAGAGCAAAATTTGGATGTGACATTAACTACTCACTCTGAAAAATTACTTTTTGGCATTAACCAGATACTCAAAAACTCTAATTTAAACATACAAGATATTGATTGTTTTGGAGTTGGACTTGGACCGGGAAGTTTTACAGGCTTAAGAGTCGGCATTACTACGGCAAGAACTTTAGCCAATGCACTAAACAAACCACTTATAGGGATCTCAAGCCTTGCTGCACTAGCACGAGGTGCAATCATGGAGTTATCAACGATTAACCTTCCAGACTTACTCATTGCCACTACTGATGCATGTAAAGGAGAGCTTTTTGCTCTTTATGGAAAGCCAAAAGATATTTTAAATTGTGTAATACCTAACCAAGAAACACACCATAAACTTTGGCATAAAGATGTATGTGAAAAAGTCCTTTCGCCCCAAAAACTAATACATAAAATAGAAAAAAAGAAAAAACAAAACTGGCTAGCAATTGGAGAAGGCAGAAACCGTTATTTAGAGCATTGGGTAGTTTTGAGCGCCTCAGAAATGGCATTAGAAACCGCACAAAAAACGACTCTAAATCAAATCAGAGGGAAGTATCTGGCTCAACTTGTTTGGGCAGCATATCAGGCTGGATTTATAAAAAAAGCACTCCAGGTTTTTCCACGTTATCTCAGGGCCTCAAGTGCTGAACTAAAGCTTAAACGTCTTAGTGACACAGCATAAAATTAATGATAAAAAACAAACTGTGTCACATTTTATAAAATCATGTTTTCCATTTATAGCCGCAGAGGGATGGCCAATTATTGGCGTGTTTAGCCTAACAGCAGCAATATTTTATGCGAGTCACTGGCTTATATCAAGTCAAACTTCACCATTTTTGAAACAAATTGCAGCCATTTGCACAGGCATTAGCGTTTGCTTGGTTTTATTTTCTGTCTGGTTTTTTCGGGATCCAGATAGAATACCAGAATCACAAAACATAAAATCCGTTATTAGCTCAGCAGATGGAACAGTTTTAAAAACCGAAACAGTCAATGACGCACGATATGGGGGTATGGCAGAAAAAGTTAGCATTTTTATGTCACCCTTTAATGTTCACGTAAATCGTGCGGCTGTATCAGGTGTAATTGAAAAAATAGAATACTTTCCCGGAAAATTTTTTTCAGCCAACCTGGACAAAGCATCCGAAGAAAACGAAAGAAATCTTATTATTATAAAAACTCCTCAAGGACAAAAAGTTGGGCTTTTACAAATAGCAGGTTTTATTGCACGGCGCATTGTTTGTCGTGTAAAAACTGGCTCACCACTAAGAGCTGGTGAACGCTATGGAATGATCCGGTTTGGTTCTAGGATGGAAATCTTTTTACCACCAGGCTCTAAAATTTTTGTAAAATCAAATAAAAAAGTTTATGCTGGAAAAACCGTAATCGGAGAACTGTTATAATGCGAAAAATTTATGTGGTTCCAAATTTTGTAACTACTGCAAACATGTTTTGCGGGTTTTATTCAATGATCGCGTCTATCCAGCTAAATTTTGTTCATGCTGCTTGGGCACTTGTTGCTGCTGCGGTTTTTGATATGCTAGATGGCCGAATTGCACGGTTGGCTAAAGCTACAAGTCTTTTTGGTATTGAATATGACAGTCTTTCCGACCTACTCTCATTTGGTATTGCTCCTGCTATTTTGCTTTATAGATGGGAACTTGAGCCCTATGGAAGACTAGGAATTTTAGCGGCGTTTTTATTTGTGGCTTGTGCTGCGTTGAGACTCGCGCGATTTAATATAAATACCAATATGATACCAAAAAATTATTTTCAAGGCCTTCCAACTCCTGCTGCTGCCGGAATGATTGCATCTTATATATTATTTATTCATAGTGTTAGTTTACAAGACTATAACCTTACAAATGAAACAATTGCTCTCGTATTTGCGGTTGGATTATCGAGCCTAATGGTTAGTACAATACGTTTTCCTTCGATGAAAGAACTCAATTGGCGTTCACGTGCGCATTTTGGTTATTTACTCATTGGAGTTTTAATAATGATCTTAATTGCTATTAAACCAGAAATAACTCTGTTTTTACTTATTTTTTCTTACATTATGTTTAGCTTGATCTATAACGTAATTCTGCTTTTTAAAAGGGAAAAAAATATTACAGTAATACCGTAAACATGAAACCAAATGGTGGATTAAAAATAGCTATCGTAGGTGCAACAGGCGTAGTTGGTAAAGAGATGCTTGACGTTTTATGCTCTCGAAAATTTCCGATACGAGATCTAGTACTTTTTGCTTCACTAAGATCTGAGGGGAAAAAAATAAATTTCGATAACAAGTTTTTTACTTGTCAAACCCTAAAACCAAGGTGTTTCGAAGGTGTAGACATTGCATTTTTTGATGCTTCTGATGATGTTTCGAAAGAATGGGTGCCAAACGCGGCACAAGCAGGAGCTTGGGTGGTTGACAACTCGGAAGTTTATAGGCTTAATGTAGAAACACCCTTGATTGTTCCTGAGGTCAATAGAGATGTTTTATTAAATTATATAAATAATAATAATCTAAAAATTATCTCAGGACCAAATTGCACAGTTGCTCCTTTAGTCGTGGCTTTAAAACCTATACTAGAAAATTTTGGACTAAAAAGAGTTGTGCTTTCGACTTATCAAAGCGTGAGCGGTGCTGGCTCTCTTGCTATGAATGAATTGAAATCTCAAACACAAGCTTTTTTGAATAAAAATACATTCACTCCACAAGTTTTCCCACACCCAATTGCTTTTAATTGCTTACCACATATTGGATCTTTCAAAGAAGATGGCTATACAAGCGAAGAACACAAGACAGTTAATGAAACAAGAAAAATATTAAATATTATGAACTTAAAAATGACAACTACATCAGTAAGAGTTCCAACTCTAAACTGTCATGCAGAAAGCGTAAACATTGAGTGTGAAAAACCATGGGAAATAAAAACACTATTAGAACTCCTCTCTAAACAGGAGGGCATATCTGTTTTAGACGACCCGAGTCATAATGTTTATCCACTAGGCATTAATGTAACAGGGAAAAATCCTGTTTTTGTTGGTAGAATCAGAAAAGATACATCTGCCGAAAACGCTTTGAATCTTTGGCTCGTCTCTGATAACTTAAGAAAGGGAGCCGCACTTAATGCAATTCAGATTGGAGAAATATTGGCTGAAAAAAATTTTTAGACTTTACTTGTTTTGTTATCTTTTTAGTTGTTTTGACCAATCATCCAATGCCACTCTTAAAATTACTCCAGTTGAGCCATATAAAAAAGATAGTTCTGACGTGGCGTATTATGCCGCAAAGAATGCTAATTTTATGGATGTTGGGTTTCATGAATTTGACTTAACTACGCTACAAGGTCTAGACGTAAACAGAACAGATATTTTATTTTTTGATGTGAGTACTGACACTCTATCCGGATCAAATTTGGTTATTAACATCAAAACACAAACCAATAGCTCACAAAGCTCACCATTAATCCCTATTGCTATGGCAGGCGGAAGTAATTGTGGAAATGGAAATTGTGTCGGACAAACCACAGGAAATATTAATTACTCCAATTATGGATACTTTTTTGCTGCGACATACACAGCAAAGCAGACATTAAGAATAGGCATTTACCCTTTTGATATTTGTATCGCAGTCGTTAATCAGGATTTACACCCTTTAGCTAATGGTTGTTCACAATACGGAAACAGTGCAATAGTGACAGCTCCAATCGATGGTACACCTACTAGATTTATACTAACTTTTAATGCAGGAAATTCGACAGGCGATGGCAAACCGGATATAAAAGATAGTGCTGAAACAGCTTCGATAACTCTAAATTTTCAATCAAAAGCCTCTAGTTTTACTTGTCCTTCATTGGATAGTGTGTATTTTCCAGGAGACAGTCAAATCTCAATTGACACTTCGCTTTTTACCACAACACAGACTACTGGCAATGCCACCATTGACACACTCGTAGTGGCAGGAAAAGACGCCGGAAGTAACGATGATGTTGCTCTTGTAACGACTCAGGACTTTGCAACTTCTAATGATATAGTTGCAAGACTCAAAATAGGAAGTTCACAAAAAGTTGATGGATTTAAAAACTCAACAGACACAGAAACGCATAATTATACTTTAGCCTTTACTGTTCGTGATAAGGCTGGAGTTCTATATAAATATGATGCTTTATCGCCATTTCCAAGTAGCTGTAAAATCACTAAAGTGCAAACTTCAGAAGTTTTAGGATTTCTTAGCAAAAGTAATTGCTTTATTGCAACTTCAGCATTTAGATCTGCAAGCACCTTGCCTGTTTTGATCTTGCAAGAATTTAGAGACCGGATTTTGCTGCCATCTAGTTTGGGGCAGTCTTTTGTAAAGACTTATTACAAGTACTCACCCAAAATGGCTACTTGGCTGGTAAAACATCCTGATTTTCGTTTTCCTGTTTTACTGATTTTAGTGCCGGTAGAGTTTTTTGCATGGTTAATGTTAAACCCACTGATTTTATTTATTTTATTTTTTGGTGAGATCACGCTCTTTTATTTTTTAA